>PCTK01000209.1:5040-16838 GCA_002786505.1 Nitrospinae bacterium CG22_combo_CG10-13_8_21_14_all_47_10
GGTTTATTGGCGGATTCCCCACAGGTACAGAAAAACTTTTTGCCCGGGGTCTCATCTGTAAAAATAGGACTATTTTCGTAAGCCATGAATGATCCTTTTATTCAGGTTGAAAAAAGTGAACGGTCGCAAATTTTTCAGACGTTGTCAATAAGTTTTCATTATTGAACCTGAGCACCAAAGGGTTCCCATGAATGTATTAGTCACAGGCGCCACTGGCCTGGTTGGAAGAAACCTGCTCTCTCTGCTTAAAGGAAATGGGCATGAAGTCATTGCATTGACCCGGAACCCGGATACCGCGGGAGTGCGCCTGCCCATTGCCTGCCAGATAATCCATTGGGCTCCCCCTACCCACATTCCCGATTTACCCGAAAATATTGATGCCGTAATCCATTTATGCGGTGAAGGGATTGCCAATGGACGTTGGACCCGCAAACGCAAACAGGAAATCTACGACTCCAGGGTTCTGTCCACGCGCAACTTACTCAACCTGTTCAGTAAATATAGTTCCCCACCAAAAGTATGGATTTCGGCCTCGGCAATTGGTTATTACAAACACTCCAGTCACACGGCCTTGGAAGAAACTTCCCCACCGGACACCGGTTTTCTGGCTAAAGTCTGCAAAGATTGGGAAACAGAAACTTTTAAAGCTACTGCGCTGGGAATTCGGACCTTGGCTTTCCGACTGGGAATCATTCTCGGGCATGACGGGGGTGTCAGTGCTAAAATTCTACCCCCGTTTCGGATGGGACTGGGAGGCCCATTAGGACATGGAAATCAATGGATGAGTTGGATTCATGTCCGGGACGTGGCAGGGCTCATTCTTGCGGCCCTGGAAAACCCCTCTTACCGTGGCCCCATAAACGCAGTCAGTCCCTATCCGGTAAAAAACCGGGAGTTCACCCGTATACTGGCGGGGCTATTAAAACGCCCTGCTTTATTGACCATCCCGGAGTTTGTGCTGAAACTTGTTTTCGGAGAAATGTCGCAACTGCTGTTGGCCAGCCAGAATGTTTCGGCCCAAAAGGCTGTCGGTTTGGGTTATAAATTTGTGTATCCAAAAATTAAAACCGCGCTAAAAGTCATTTGTGATCAGGCAGGTCATAAACTGATCAACGAACAATGGGTACCACAATCTATTGACCAGGTTTTTGATTTTTTTTCCAACCCTAAAAATCTGGAAACGCTCACTCCCGGTTTCCTTCATTTCAAAATCGTAAAAACCTCTCATCCAAAAATTCAGGAAGGAACTGTTCTGGACTACCAGTTAAAATTGCATGGCATTACTCTACGCTGGCAATCACGTATTACCGACTGTGTTCCCGGAAAACGGTTTTCGGACCTGCAAACCCGAGGGCCCTATGCTTTCTGGCATCACACCCATGAATTTTATGAAGCCAAAGGCGGAACAGTTATCCGCGACAATGTGGCTTACAAACTTCCAGGGTGGATTCCGGGGGATATTCTAGCTCATGCATATGTTAAAAAAGATCTTGAGAAGATCTTCATGTTCAGAAGACAGCAAGTCGAAAAACTTTTTATTCAAGACCCTATAAGTCCGACAGACTGCTAAATCCAACCCCGGACAAGCTTCCAGTAGGCACTGAGTAGAGGACTCAAAATACAATCCATCAACGGATTCTTCATACCGCTCACCGCCAAAGCTCCCTGATATAAGCGTGAAATCTCTTTATCGCCCACTTTCCGGGAAGATCGTATTTGACGCCGTTTTCTGGCGATCTGCGTAAATTTCCCAAGAATCTCAAAATAACTTTTTAACTTGAGCCCAAACCAGCCGTGTACCAGCGAATGAACAATCTGGGCCAGTTCGACAACAACCAGGGCCGGCAAGATCAGGATCAGGGTTTTGCATTCCATATTTTTCAAAAGAATATAGAGTCGGCTTTTCTCAGATCTGTAAAACTTTTGCACCCCTTTATTAAAATGATAGTGGTGATAGCAAACCGCCTTGGGCGTCACCATCAACTTCCACCCTCCCAGCCGGATTCTCCAGGATAAATCGTGGTCCTCATGATAAAGAAACAAGTCCTCATCAAACCCGCCTACCCGCGCATACACTTCCCGGCTGAACATGAAAATTCCGCCACAGGCAGTCTCGGTTAAAGTTAAATCTTTGTTATCCTGCTGACCCAGCAAGTTTGGATAGGCTATTCCTGTATAGTTCACCAAAACTCCAAACGAGTTGATCTCCGTTGCATTGTTCAGAGAGGGTTGCTGGGCATCCCGGTGATAAAGAATTTTGGGAATCGCCGCCCCGATTTCCTTGTCCGATTCCAGCAAACCCACAAGGTTCCCAACGCAATCAGGCTCCACTTCCAAATCATTATTCAAAAATAGAAAATAGTCCCCTTCCGCTTTCACCAGTGCCCGGTTGACGGCTGAACCAAACCCCAGATTCTCGCCATTTTCCAATAGATGCACGGATGGATAAAGTTCTTTCACCATCGCTTGCGAACCATCTTCCGAGCCATTATCGCTGACCCAGATTTCCAGGTCGGCATAATTTTGTTTCAATAGGGATTGGAGGCATTCGGACAGGACGTCCTTGCCGTTCCAGTTCACAACAATTGCAGAAACTTTTTTCATTAGAAAAGTCTGGGATCATCGAGAAACGAAGGTGAAAAAATCACAATTTCACCTTGGTAGAAGAATAGAAATCATTATGAATCATTCCAAAATCTTTTCGTAATAAGTGTCGGGGTCTTCCGGGTCAAATTTTTCATTGGCATACACCAGCAAAACCATATCTCCCTCGCCAACATTTTTGATGGCATGAAGAATTCCGGGGTCTATCCTGATGGTCTTCAGGTCATTCACACCCATCATGATCTCGCGAACCTCTCCTGTCTCCCGATCTTTAAGTAATAATTGACCGGTTCCGGTCGGGACACAAAACCACTCCACCTTTCTGGTGTGATAATGGTTCCCCCTCACCTTTCCGGGATAGGCCACCGACACATGAAGTTGGCCAAATTCCTCGCAACCTTCAGGTAATTTGCCGCCTAAAACTTCTATCAACCAGCCTCTCTCATCAGATTTTTTGTCCAGTTCCTGAACTTCATAATGCTTCATTTTATTTTTCTCCCGCAGAAATAGGACAGCGTCTGTTCAATCCCTTTTGACAAGGAAACCCGAGGCCGCCAGCCATACTTACTGGAAAACTTTGAAGAATCGCAACAATAAGAAACTTCCGGATTTTTCTTATCCGTTAAAAACTCTACCTCGTTTTTTTTATGGAGACTGCCAATCTGTTTCACGATTTTTTTTAAGGAAACCATCCGCCCCGAACTCACGTTAAATATTCCCCCCGAACCTGCCACAGATTTAAACCCGGCAAGCAGGAATGCCCGCACCACATCGTCAATATAAACAAAATCCCTGCATTGTTGGCCGTCCCCGTTGATCACCAAAGGCAATCCCTGCATCGCTCTGGAACATAACGTTGCCACAACAGAATTATAATTCGGTCTGCATCCTGGCCCGTAAGCGTTGGACATCCTCAATGACACAAATGGAATTCCTGAAACCTTTATGAGGTTTTCCGCGGACTGTTTACTGATTCCATAAACCGTATCGGGGTAAGCTTTTCTGGTTTCACAAATGGGTGCCTTGCAATTCTTCCAGGAATAAACCTGCGCCGAAGACGCGAAGACGAGCCGGGCAGAAGACTTACCATCATTTAAAATGGCTTCCAGCAATCGCGAGGTGGCAATAATATTTCCATTTAGAATCTCCTCATTGGTGCCCCGATTGACCCCTCCCAAATGAAAAAAAAGATCGGTATCCGCGACAAACCGTTTGAGATCCTGCTTTCCAGGAAGCCCCTTTTGACGTTGAAGAGTGACAACCGTCCCTCGCTTCTTTAACGCAGGCAGTAAATGCGTTCCTATAAAACCACTTGCCCCCGTTACACCAATACGCATAGATTCTGAATTTTTGGTATTAAAGTTGCGCCTGCGTCCCATTGACAGGACAGTTCATCGCATTTTGGAGTCAAGCAAGAAAATAAAATGGCTTTATCAACCATAAATTGGCCAAACCCAGTATACCCTTATTTTTCTATAAAACCAGACGACCCTGATTGAACTCAACCGGTCACTCTGATAACCTCTTTTCTATCACGTTTTTAACGGCATTTTTCTTCAGGAGCTAAAGGCCTATGCGCCTTGTCATTATATTACTGGCCTTATTTTGCCTGCTACTTTCATCGGCCGGGGCAGAACCTTTCAAACAGGCACTTCCCGGATACTCTTACGAGTTCCCCCGCGATGATTTTTCGCACGACGAGTTTCGCATAGAATGGTGGTATTACACTGGAAACCTGAAAGATGAAAAGGACCGTTTTTTCGGTTATCAACTCACTTTTTTCAGGATCGGACTCGAAGAACCCGTCAACAATCCCTCTTCCTGGAAGATCGACCATCTCTATTTTGCTCACATGACTGTCTCCGACATTAATGGCAAAAATTTTCATTTCTTCGAGCGTATCAACAGGAGAGGAATAAAAAATGCCGGTGCCGCGTCAAACCAACTGCATGTGTGGAATGAAGACTGGAGCCTGACCTCAGAAGATAATACCCATCACCTGCAAGCAATTGAACAAGGTACGGGACTCGCCCTGAAACTGACTCCGATAAAAAATCGCGTCCTGCACGGCAAAGAAGGGATCAGCAAAAAAGGCAGTGGCTCCGGGAACGCCTCACATTATTTTTCTTTTCCGCGCATGGAAACCACCGGGCAGGTTTTCCTGAAAGGAGAATCTATCCCGGTCAAAGGAACCAGTTGGATGGATCACGAATTTTCCAGCAACCAATTGAACGACAACCTTGTGGGATGGGACTGGTTTTCCATAAAACTCAGCAACCAGACCGAGCTCATGCTTTACCAGTTGCGCGACAAAAACGGCGGCAAAGACCAGCATTCCAGCGGAACTTTAATATCACCCGATGGCAAGTCCCGGCACATCCTCAGTGAAGAGTTTTCCATCATCCCGAAAAAGTTCTGGATCAGTCCGCACACAAAAACCACTTATCCCGCCAGTTGGACACTTACCTTGACCGAAGGCATCCTGAATGTCACACCCGACTTTCAAGACCAGGAACTTTATAACCTGCGCTCCATCTCAGGTTCCTACTGGGAGGGAAGCGTTTCCATTAAAGGCACACTTCAAGGAAAACAAGTATCGGGAAAAGGCTATGTCGAACTGGTCGGCTACGAAAAACCTCTCAAACAGGACGATGCCTTGAGGAAATGAGCCCCTGCTATATTTCCTCCTACGGTAGTGGGCCTCACATGTATGTGGTATTCTTCCTCCCATGACTTTTGATATTGAAAAAATGAACAAGCTTCCAGCCGGGGAGCGGTTTTTTGATGTGAATGAAATCTGGTATTTCATGAACCGCTGGGTTGTCCGCCTGTTGTATCCCACATCGGTGACACCCAACCAGATCACTTTCCTTTCCCTGGTTTTTGGTCTGGGCTCAGCCGGATTTTATGTTTCAGGAATTCCTGACGCCCTGCTGTGGGGGGCAATATTCCTTTATGGAAAAGTGTTTCTCGACAATGTCGATGGCAACCTTGCCCGGGTCCGAGGCACAACATCGCGGTTCGGCAGGTTTCTCGACTCGCTGGCTGATTTTCTCGTCACGGTTCTGGTTTATATTGCGGTAACCGCGCAGTTGGTTCGAACAACGGCCATGCCCGAGTACTGGGTTCTCGGACTACTGGGACTGGTAGCCTGTTTTCTGCAAAGCACCTTTTTTGTTTTTTATCTTGTCAACTACACTTCCCGGGTGGGTTCCTATAAAAAAAACAGGGTGGATGAAAGCGTGACAGAAGAGGACAAGCGCAAAGTAGAAGAAGGCCGGGGAAACCCATGGGACCTCAGACTGCAAATCCTGTTTGTCTGGGTTTATGGCTGGCAAGACAAAGCAATGGAAAAGTTAGATGCATTGTTCCGAAGCCTTGCGCGGGTTCCTGATACGGATGCGGCCTGGTATTCCGACCGGAAGTTTCTCTCCTGGATCAGCCCTTTATGTTTATGCACCAATAACGTGATGCTGGTGATTTTTTCCCTGCTGGATCAACTGGAATTATTTTTCATCCTGCTAGTTTCTTTTATGAACTTATACGGATTAGGTCTACTATTCTGGAAAGTCCTTCGCGGTCGGCCTCACGCCTAGTGGTTGCAATTTGCCCCCGGCGGCTCGCCGGTTCAGCAGAGGCCGCAGATGTGGCAGATGGCGGTATCGCAAATGGGAGTGTGTGCCGCTTTCAATCCGCGTTGGTAGTCTTCCCACAGAAAGTTGGGACGGTAACCGTGGTCGATAATATCCCAGGGAAGGTAATCATTCTTTTCATATTGCCGGTATACATACTGGTCGGCAGGATGTTCTTTCAACGCTCCCTTGGCATCGTGGCCGTTATTCAGATAGGTTTTGAAAAAAGCCTGTACATTCCGGTCTCCCCGTGACAGATAAGTTTGCAGGTAAGCCTCGTTGGGAGAACCAAAACTCATTTTAAGATGCGGCAGTTTGCCCAGAGCCTTTCTCACCCGGGCAAATTTTTTCTTCAAGCTCTTCACTGCTTCCATCGGGTGCCACTGAAAAGGAGTTCCCGGTTTTGGCACCAGCGGACTCAGACCAATCGTCACCCGGCCAATGCGCCCAAGCTTGCGGCATTCCTCGACATAAACCTCCTGCACCCTCTCGACCAGTCGAATAAACTGGTCAATATCTTCCTCGGTTTCAAGAGGCAGGCCGATGATGGAATAAATTTTTAAATGCAGGATGCCTTTTCGGGTCAGGAACCGGCACTTCTCGACGATGAAGTCATCGGTCGCGGCTTTATTGATGACATCGCGCATTCTTTCGGATGGGCCATCCACAGCCACCGTCAATGTTTTCTGACCACTTTGCAGGATCAGGTCCACCAATTCATCAGTGAGTGTTTCCATCCGCAATGAAGAGAACGAAAGTTTCTTGCCCTCCCTGGTAATTTTTCGCGCCAATGCAGGAAGTCCGGGATGGTCCGTCACCGATGGCCCAACAAGGCCTATCGTCTTCGCCGATTTCCCCAGCCCTTTGAGCAGAGTATCCATTGAGCTATAAGTTTTCTCCAGATCCGGGAGACGCGGAGGCCGGTATATAAAACCCGCCGTACAGAACCGGCATGCCCAAATGCATCCCCTTGTAACTTCCATCAGCGCCATATCTTTAAAAGTGGAATCTTCATCATGCAAAACCGAGTGTGTGCAAAGCGATTCTTCCTGCTCCACCCAGTGGCGAACCACTCGGTCCGGTGCGTCGGCGAGCGCCGAAATCCCGACCTGCAGGCCTTGCTCCATTTTAGGGCGGTAATGTTGTGGCAAATAAATTCCGGGAATGGAAACAGCGCGTTCAAATAACCGGTTCCTGTCTTCATTCTCCCGGAACAGTCCGAAAAAACGTTCGGCCATGCCCTCGCCCTCACCGATGAACAAAACATCCATGCACTCCGCCAGGGGTTCTGGGTTGATGAACACCGCCGATCCTCCTGCCATGACCATCGGAAACGATGAATCCCGCTCCTGTCGGTCCAGAGGAATGCCAAAGTATTTCAAGGCCAGCACCGCGTTCAGGTAGTCCGGCTCAAACGAAATTGAAAACGCTATGACATCGAACTCAAGCGGGAGCATTTTTAAATCCATCGAATACAATTCTTCGCGCTCCAGGGACTGCGCCTCCGGCTTCCACCCAACGGGCATGGCAAAACGGTCGCAAAACACACCCTCAATCTGGTTCAGCAGGGAATAAACCTGCTGGAAACCCAGGTTTGCCATCGCCACATCGCGCGTGTTGGGGTAGACCAGAAGTACCCGTAAAAAACCGTTGCGCGAATGTGTCGAAGTGGATTTAGATAATGAGGAAGAAACCTGCATAAACACCAATAAAAAACTTCAGTCTGCAATTAGTTAGGAGTTATTATCATACTCTAAATACTGGCACTGAGAAAGGAAACCGCAATAAATGCCGGACCCGGAAAGCAGAATGAAGGACTACCTGCAAAAAATTGCCGCTGGCCCCCGTTTGAGTAAAGACCTGAGCGAAGAAGAAGCCCAGGATGCTCTGGGCCTGATTCTCGATGACCGGGTTTCAAAAATCCGTGCCGGAGTCTTTCTCATTGCCGCTCGCATGAAATTGGAAACCGTGCCCGAAAACATCGGCTATTGGCGAGCCCTGCAAAACCGCGTTGTTCCAATTACGGTGGATCTTGACCAACTCCTGCAAATCGCCGACCCCTTTGACGGGTTTCGGCGCATCCCCTATTTCGGATTTTACACCCTCCCGGTCATCGCCCAACTTGGCCTGCCGGTTTATGGTCACTCGGCCCTGCCCCTGCCGCCGAAGTTCGGCATCACCTTCGAGCAGATATTACAGGATCATTATGGGGTGAAAGAACCGCGCCTGGCGTTATTGGAAAAATATAGTTTCACTTATCTCAGCACTGCCAACACCCTGCCACAGTTGGAGAGCTTGCGGTCTTTACGGACTGAAATTGTTAAACGCCCGATGCTGGCCACTTTAGAAAAAATTCTAATGCCGGTCAAAGCCCGAAAAAATATTCTGGCCACCACCTATTTTCACCGCGGCTACGAAATAGCGCTCACTGAAATCGCAAAGCTCAGCGAGTTCGATAAAGTGATCATCGGAAATGGCATGGAAGGCACCACCCTGTTCGGCGTCCATAAAGAAACTAAAGTGTTTATTCAGGAAAAAACCACGGAACAAAAAAACCTGTCGCTGAAAACCCTGTACAACGAAGAAACAGCGCAACGCATCGCTGAGGCCCATGAGGAATTAAAAACTATCGAATCCAATCCTGGAACTTTGGCGGAAATGGGGGAAAATGCCCTGAAAACCGGCAAGGGGCCAGCCAGCCTGCAAATCGCCAGCCAGGCAGGAACACTGACTCATCTCTCAGGGTTATTCGCCACCGCGCAGGAAGGGTTCGACCATGCACTCACTACACTGAAATCCGGCACCGCCTACAACTCATTCATGCAATGGGTGAAAGAGGCTAAACATTGAAAACACCTCAAACCCGGTTAAATTTTTATTTGCCCAAAAAACCATTGCTCATTGTCTGTGGCCGCTCACCGCAAGCATTGGCTCAAGGCGTTTCCAGACCAGGTCGGTGACAATGCTGTAGCCTTCTGCCACGGGGTGCAAACCGTCAGGCTGGGTGTATTCACGCTCTCCGGCAACCCCTTCCAGTAAAAAAGGGAGAAAATTCAAATCGTGTTTTTTAGCCAACTCGGGGAAAACCGCTTCAAACTCCTGCGTATAATCTGCGCCGTAGTTGGGAAGGGCCTTCATCCCCGCAAGCAGTATTCTGGCGTTATGTTCCCGGCAGATTTTGATTATGGTTTCCAGGTTTCTCCGCATTTCATCGGCAGAAAGTCCGCGTAAACCGTCATTGGCACCGAGCGCCAGAATAACAATTTCCGGCTCGTGCTTCATCAACCAGCGGATGCGACGCACCCCACCAGCAGTTGTGTCGCCACTCACCCCGGCATTGACCACTTTATGCGGAAATCCGGCAGAGGTGATTTTCACCTGCAATCGGGAGGGGTAGCTTTCTTCCTCATTCACACCAAACCCCGCCGTCAGACTGTCTCCAAACGCTAAAACCACAGGCCTCTCCTTCGAATCAACCGGTGCCGGGGATAACATAGAAAAAATCCCAAGCACAAAAACCAATCGAAATATTTGATTAAAGTTTAGCAAATTTGTCCGCATCTTTTTATACTAGAACATACAAAATGTAGATTCCAGTTTGCATATTGCATTATTTTCCATTTGGACCACCCTTCACCTCGTAAAAAAGCTGTAAGATGAGGGGGGCTGAAAATCCTTTATCGGCTCATTTGCAGGCCAGCCGGCAGAAATCAGGTAATTAATTATGATTGAAATAACAAATCTGGTAAAAACCCTGCACGGCGGCGGACATGAAGTCGAAATCCTTAAATCACTCGACCTCACCATTCCCACCGGGCAGTTTATAGCAATCACCGGCCAGTCGGGAAGCGGCAAAACCACCCTGCTCAGCCTGATCGCCGGACTGGATACACCAACCAGCGGTCACATTGTGATTGACGAGCAGGATATCACGAAACTCGACGAGGATGAACTTGCGCTCCTGCGCGGAAAAAGGTTTGGCTTCATTTTCCAGAATTTCCATCTCATCCCAACCCTGACAGCACTGGAAAACGTGGTTCTTTCGGCGGAATTGAACGGCACCCCCGGCGCGAATAAAAAAGCCGATGACCTTTTGGGTACAGTCGGTCTGGGAAATCGCCTGCACCATTATCCCGCGCAACTATCCGGCGGAGAACAGCAACGCCTGTCTCTGGCGCGTGCTTTTATTAACGAACCCGATATCATTCTCGCCGATGAGCCCACTGGAAATCTCGACTCCAAAAACAGCGAACACATTATCGAACTCCTGCTCGAACTGCATCGGGTAAAACAGGCAACCGTCATTCTGGTGACACACGAGCTTCATGTCGCCAAGCGTTCTGAACGCATCCTGACCCTTGCCGACGGGCAGATCATTTCGGATCAAATAGTGCCATGAAGACTTCACAACTAAATCTTCGGCAACTTTTCACATTGGTACTTGCTGAATCGCGTGGTGCGTGGCGCAGGATGCTGTTTTTCATTCTTTGCATCGCCATCGGTGTCGGCGCGGTGATGACAGTGAAAAGTTTCTCCAATCTGATGGGCGATACCATACAGGGACAGGCAAAAGGGCTTTTATCCGCCGACCTCGCCATTAAGGGCAGTTGGGAGCAAAGCCGGGAGGACCTTGACTACCAGAAGAAAACCTTACCGGCTGAAACCAAATTCCTCTTCATCAAAGAACTCCATGGGATGGCACAATTCAAAAACCCGAAAGGCGGGGATAAACCAGCCTCCTTGATTACCGAACTCAAGGCCATTCCTCTCAACGGCCCGCAATATCCATTCTATGGTGAATTCAAAAGCCAACCGGAAAAACCATTGCAGGAGTTATTAGCCAATGGCGGTGCGGTGGTGGAGCCTTCCTTCCTGTTAAAAACAGGATTAAAACAGGGTGATCTGTTTTCCCTGGGAAAAATCGAAGCACGTATTAATGGAGTGGCCCTCGCAGAACCAGATCGTATTTCCAGAGCCTTCAGTCTTGGCCCACGCGTATTTATTTCCCGCACTACTCTGGATGAATCCGGACTGATTCAACCTGGTAGCCGGGTCAAACACCGAACCCTTATTCAACTGCCTCCCGGTTTCGATCTGGAAAAAGCCCAAACACTTCTAGAGCAAGGGTTGACGGACAAGTCAATTTCTGTCCGCACCTATAAAGACATGCAATCCTCTTTATCCAGTTCCATCGAGCGCATGGGTCAATACCTGGGTGCGCTTGGGGTCATCGCCCTTCTCATGGGTGGAATTGGTGTCGCCATGATCGTGCGCACCTTCATGGCACAGAAACTCGACACGCTGGCGATCCTGAATTGCCTTGGCGCATCATCCAGAACCTTGTTCAAAGTGTATTTGCTTCAATCCATGTTGATGGGCCTGGTTGGCAGTCTGTCAGGGGTGAGCCTTGGCTTTATGCTGACGTTTTTACTGCCGCCAAAAATGGAAGGACTGATCACTTTAAAATTGGAGCCGGTATTCTATTGGGTCCCGGCTTTGCAATCGCTTCTTCTGGGTTGCGCCACGACACTTTTGTTTTGCCTGTGGCCTTTGCTCCGCGCC
>PCTK01000209.1:16844-18365 GCA_002786505.1 Nitrospinae bacterium CG22_combo_CG10-13_8_21_14_all_47_10
ACCCGCCCCCTGCGCCTGTTCCGCAGGGATTTTGACGGGGAAACGGAATCCGGACCGCCATGGCAGAGTTGGGCCGCCTCTCTAACATTGGGCCTGGGCCTTGCGGCGATGATATGCTGGCAGGCAGAATCTATTAAACGCGGATTGATTTTTCTATCGGCACTGGTTGTTTCAGCGGGAGTTCTGGCCCTGGCGTCACTTTTCCTGTTAAAACTTCTAAAAACCCTGCCACCGTCCGGCTCCATGACCCGCCGCTATGGCATGTCCAATCTAAGGCGGCCTAACAATCAGGCGGCCTCAATCATCACCTGTCTTGGCATGGGCATCATGCTTATTCTTACCGTCCGGCTGGTGCAAATGGATATGTTGACCATGTTGAACAAAAATACCGAGATGAGTCCGCCAAATTATTTTTTCATTGATATCCAGCGTGACCAGAAAGAAGCCTTCACGAAAGTTCTTGACCGGGTCGCACCGGGAGCAGAGCGCACCCTCACGCCGCTGGTTCGTTCCCGCCTGCACAGCATTGACGGGAAACTGATGACAGACTGGGAATATAAAGATAAGAACCGGGAAGAATGGTTCATCACCCGTGAGTTTGTCTTGACCTATATGGACGGGCCGCCTCCAAAGGATAACGAGGTCATTGATGGAAAATGGTGGAACGAAGGCAAAAATGCAGAAGTGTCGCTGGAAGAGGATGCCGCAAAAAGATTGAACGCCAAAATCGGATCACAGCTCACCGTCGACATTCAGGGCATTCCCATTTCCGCCACGGTGACCAGCATCCGCAGGGTAAACTGGCGCAACATGCGCACGAATTTTTATATGATCTACTCGCCCGGAGCTTTGCAAGGCGCGCCGCTCACCTATGTGGCCACCGTCAACGTTCCCGACTCCAAAGAACTGGAACTGCAAAACGCCGTTGTCAAAACCCTGCCCAATATAACCGCATTAAGCACCCGCGATATTGTCAGCACCGTTGAAACTACCATTGCCAGACTGGTCACTCTGGTTGACTTTATGTCGGGATTCGCCATCGCGGCAGGACTGTTCATCCTCTCCGGTTCCATCGCTTCCACCAAGTTCCGGCGTCTGCGGGAATCGGCGATACTGAAAATACTCGGGGCTCGGCGCAAAGTCGTCGCCTCCATTCTGGGAATCGAATATGCCACATTGGGAATCGTTTCCGCGATTGTGGGTATCGGTTTGGCCCAAGGGCTTTCATGGGCCGTGATGAAGTATATGGTAAAATCTGACTGGCACTTGCAACCTGCCACAATGGCCTGGACATTCTGGTTTGCGGTTTTGATCACCATTGCCACTGGCATCTTGAGTAGCCTGGATGTGATCCGTGACAAACCGTTAAAGACCCTGCGGGAAAGTGACAACTAACAGGTTGCTGAAAAACTCCCCAAACGGTCATCCTTGAGGAGCCGAAGGCGACGAAGGATCTCGAAGTTTCTTATAAAACAAGAAGAGAGATTCTTCGCTGACGCTCAGAATGACATGCGAAAGAGT
>PCTK01000209.1:18414-22279 GCA_002786505.1 Nitrospinae bacterium CG22_combo_CG10-13_8_21_14_all_47_10
TAGTGATTTACAAAAGCGCCGCAGTCATCGCCGTTTTCGTGCTGAACGCCGTGTTTGCCTGGGCCGAACGGGAACCCTATGAGGCTCCTCCCTGGGTTCCACCCCCACCCCCGGAATCACGGGTTCATCTGGTCGATAACGGTGATGGCACTTTGACCGAAACCAAAACCCGGTTGATGTGGGCTCAAAAAGACAGCTATGCCGACCTCGGAAAATGTTTGAACTGGCACCAGTCAAAAGAGTATGTCGAAAATCTTGAAACAGGGGGATACACCGACTGGAGATTGCCCAGGATCATTGAGTACGGAATGATTTATGATAACACCAAAGAAAACATTATGGCCTGGGACCACGACCCACACGAGCCTCTTGCCCTGTCAGAACAGTTCGCCGATGGTGCCGCTTATTGGTATTGGTCAGCAGAATACAGCGAGAATAACCTTTCCGATTGTTGTGCCCGTGTCGCTTATTTTGTAACCGGGCGCGCTTTCTGGCGCAACCTCAGCAACTGCACACACGGCGGTGTCCGCACCGTGAGGGATATAAATTAACAAAAACTGCTAGAAGCTGAATATCAAATCCGTTTGGAGCTTTTGGTTCTCTCTTTTTGTTCCCCGCTCTTCTTGCGTATCGAAGTAAGTGATTGCCAGTTTGACGCCTTTCGACAAACCCAAACTTCCTCCAGCTTCAAAACCTCTGGCATTGCTTCTTCCGTCATGGAAATCCGAATCGGAAATAACATCAAAAACCGCTTCCGTCTGAACCAGGCGATAAATCACTTTCAGATCGTAGTCCCCAAACTTTTTGCCGGACTTCCCGTATTTTGCTCCCACTTGCCAGGCCGTATCCAAGTCCTCATTACCGCTTGCAAGGTCACCGATATTTCGGGTGTATTCCCCGAAAAGCTTAAGTTCTTTACCCAGAACCTTTTCTGACCATTCCCCCATTAAATCCAACATCCTGACTTCGGAGGTGTTGGAAAGCAGAGATGTTCCCGAAAATGTTGTAGCCACGTCTTCCGTGTTCTTGACATCATAAAATGCGGCCGCAAATCTGAATTTTCCCAGACCCGTTTTCTGAGTGAGTATGCCCTGATACCCAAGAATAATAATGTCGTCGCCCGGATCGAATTCATCGTAAATAAACTGACCAAAATTTGCATCCAGCGTGGTATCTCCAAACTTTCGGGAAAATTGTTGGCCAATCCCTTCCACATTGACATCATCGTCCCAGATTATTTCTGATTTCATAAAAGTAGGCAGGAATTTACCCCCTAGTAATACCGCATCCCATTTGGCAATGGTGAGTTGATATCGGAAAAACGCCTGATCCAGGTCAAAGGCTTTATGGGAAAAACCATCGTCCAGGGTCACATTACCACTGTCCCTGCTGGTCAGCCCTCCTGTTGTCATTCGGAAGCCGATATCCAAATCTTTGAGCATATGAACATTTGCGCCCAAGCGAAAGCGGAGACGCCCGCGGTCCCTTTCATCTGTGACACCGGGGGTTTCTGTGCTTTCTGTCTGGAAACGGGTCCGCAAATTTCCATACCAGGAAAACCGCTTTAAAATTTCGAGAAGCTGGGCATTGGCCTGTTGTTTTTCCTCCAATGCCCTCAATCTCATTTCCTGTTCAGACATTTCAGCCATTGCTAATGAAGAAAAATCTCCCATAAATGAGATTCCGGCCAGAACAAAAATTAAAAAATATTTTTTCATTTTTTTCTCCTTTTTCATTTTTTCTCCTATTAATCCAGGTTCATCCAGACCATGACCACCAGACTCAACCTTCGAGTTCATGAACCATTTTAATGGCTTTTATGTGGGCATAAACCGGTTGGCCCGGCTTAAGGTTTAAATTGGCGAGGGATTTTCTGGTAATCGTTGCCAGAATTGGACGGCCAGCATCCAACTCAATATCGACAGAATATCCTTCAGGGTCCAGGATGCCAATCTTTCCGACCCTGGCTTGCAAAATATTCAGCACGCTGGTGGCTCCCGCAGGTGGCGCGGTCGAAAGGCTAACGTCTTTAGAGTGAATGTGTACCCTGAGATTTTGACCCACAGGAATATTTTGTTTGGGAACATTCAGGGCCTGCCCCATAAAGTCCAATCGGGTGAGCCCGAACTCCGCATCGTGTTCCGCGACCGATGTTTCGAGCACCGCGCCCAATTGGCCTTCTCCCACCGCATCCCGCGACCGCACATCCGAAAAAACCTGTTCCACGGGCCCCCAGTTAGCCACTTTCCCTGATTTTAAAATTACCATGGTATCTACAAGCTGGAGCACTTCATTCATCGAATGCGTGACATAGATAATTGGAGTTTTGAACTGATCTTCAATTCTTTTAATAAAAGGAATGATTTCCGCTTTGCGTTGCATATCCAGCGAAGCCAGAGGCTCATCCATGAGCAGTAGTTTCGGGCTGGTGAGCAGGGCGCGCCCAATCGCCACTCTTTGTCGTTCCCCGCCCGACAGTTTTTCGGGGTTGCGTTTTAACAAAGCCTTGAGGTCCAACAGCGGCAGAACTTCATCCAGGTGAAGATTGCGCTCAGCAGGGATAGTGCGCTGATAACCATAGAGCAAGTTTTCCTCAATATTCAAATGCGGAAACAACCTCGCCTCCTGAAACACCAGACCAATTTTTCTCTTCTGGATGGGAAGGAAAATGCCTTCATCCTGCCAGACCTGTCCGGCCAATTTCAGATATCCTGCCGGAGCTCTTTCCAGTCCAGCCAGACAGCGTAATAATGTGGTTTTGCCAGACCCGGAAGGGCCAAACACCACGGTCACACCTTTGGCCGGCAGGTTCAACTCCACATCCAAATTGAATTCCGAAAAATCCACTTTGAATTTTGCCGTTAATAAATCCGTCATATCACCTGCACCGGTAGCCTGCGGTTGACGGCATAAACCATCACCAGGACCAAAAAAGAAAACACCAGCAGACCAAGAGAAAGGACATGCGCCTGGGTGTATTCAAGAACTTCAACTCGATCATAAATTTCTATCGAAATCACTTTGGTCTTGCCGGGAATATTGCCGCCTACCATCAGCACCACGCCAAACTCCCCGAGGGTGTGGGCGAACCCCAGGACCACTGCCGTCAGGTAACCACGACGGGCCAGGGGAGCGATGACTGAGAAAAAAGCGTCCAGTCGGGAAGCACCCAACGACTGAGCGGTTTCCATGGGAATTTTTCCAATAGATTCGAAAGTGCTGTGAAGCGGTTGCACTACAAACGGCAGAGAATACAGGGTGGAAGCAAAAACCAGCCCCGCAAACGAAAAAGAAAGGACAGAACCCGTTATGGCCTGAACCGGCCCGCCCACCCAGCCATTCGGCCCCAACAGAATCAACAAATAAAATCCCAATACTGTAGGCGGCAACACCAGAGGCAAAGCTACCAATGCTTCCACCACAACCCGTAAACGTGATCTGGTTTGCGCCAACCACCACGCAATGGGAGTTCCCAAAGTTAAAAGAATCACCACCGTCACGCCCGCCAATTGGAGGGAGAGCAAAATGGGTTCTGCATCAATCATTGAAAAATCCATTTATTTTTTCCTATTATTTTACTCAAGTATCAAATCAAAAATCCCAAATGCTTAACCCCCCTGGCCCCCTTGACAGGGAGACCTTTGCATAACACCGGGAGATTACCCGTTCCGGGCACGAAAGCTAAGGTGAAATACCACGTCTTCGCTTACGCTCAGAATGACATGCGAAAGAGTTTTTCAGCACCCTGCTAGTTAACGTCCCTCAAAAGGGGCAAAATGCATGACATGCAGAAACCATCGTATTGTCATCCTGATGAGCCTTGGCGAAGAAGGATCTCGCTTTTTCTCAATACAGAACCACTTAT
>PCTK01000086.1:0-2045 GCA_002786505.1 Nitrospinae bacterium CG22_combo_CG10-13_8_21_14_all_47_10
TAACTTAACATCTTGAAACCAACGCTGAATTTTAAGAGCGTCGAACATTTATTAGAGACCCCATTATAATATGTTACGCAGAGTTGTGATCACCGGGCTGGGAGCAGTGAGTCCGAACGGCATCGGTTTAAAAACTTTTTGGGAAAACACATGCAAAGGCATCAGCGGCATAGACCGCATTGTCAGCTTTGATGCTTCCCCGTTGATTTGTCAGATTGCCGGTGAAGTGAGTCAGTTCGATCCTTCGCGTTATTTTTCCGTGGCCGACTTAAAAAAACTGCCGCGGTCGGTTCCCCTGGCCGTGGCGGCCACTCAGGAAGCTCTTGCGAATGCGGGCATTGACCTTTCCTCCTTTTCAGAAGAAGATTTTGAAGGGCTGGGGGTCCTGGTCGGTAGTGGCGGATCAGGATTCGACTATTCCGAAAAACAGTTCGAAATTTATTTTTCCAAACAAAAGCATAAGATCAGCCCTTACGCCATTTCCAATTCCCTGGTCGGCATGCTTTCGAGCGAAATTTCCATGTACTTCGGGTTCCAGGGCCGGAGCCATGTAATCTCCAATGGATGTACCAGCTCCTCGGATGCCCTGGGTTATGCGTTCAATACAATCCGGTTCGGGCAGGAAGACTGGTTCGTTTCGGGTGGGGTGGAATCCTGCGTCACCCCAGCGATGATGCAGGGATTCGAAAGAATGAAAGTCAACCCGATGAACTATAACAATTCTCCCACACGCGGCTCACGTCCCTTCAACCGGGACCGGGAAGGGTTTGTGCTGGCCGAAGGTGCCTGGATGGTCATTCTGGAAGAACTGGAGCACGCCAAGGCGCGGGGAGCGGAGATCATCGCGGAAGTCGTGGGCTATGGCACAACCTGCGATGCCTATCATCGAGTTGCCATCATGCCTGATGGAAAGCAGTCCTCAAGAGCGTTGAACCTGGCCTTGAAGGACGCCAAAGTGAATAAAGATGAGGTGGGCTACATCAATTTTCACGGAACCTCGACATTGCTCAATGACAAAGTTGAAACCCTCGCGGTTAAGCAGACCTTTACCAGCCATGCCATGAACATTCCGGCCAGTTCTACCAAATCCATGGTTGGGCACCCGCAAGGGGCGTCGGGGGCACTGGGGGTGACGGTCTCGGCCTTGTCTTTAAAAAACGGTTTCATGACCCCCACCATCAATATGGAAAATCCGGACCCGGAATGCGATATGGATTATATTTCCAATGTAGGCAGAGAAGGCAAGTTGAATATTGCCATCAGCAATTGCATTTCGTTCGGGTCAAAAAATTCTGCCATCGTTCTTAAAAAGTTTTCTTAAGCCATGAAAAGTTTTAAATCCATTTTAAAAAAACTGGTGACAGCAGGGCTTGTGGGGTTTGTTCTGACCGGGTGCGCTGGAAAACTGGTGGATGTGAATGTCACCATCGTTGATCAAAAAACCGCTTTGGAAAATCAGATACTGGGCAGTTACGAAGAGTTGGGCAACGAAGTTCTTCTGCTGGCATCGGTGCGGTCTGTGGATGAAGAAGGAAAGCTCAAGCCAGCCACAGAGATCCCGAAAGGAAAATTGAATGCGCTTCGCGCCATGCAACGTCAGGAGTTCAACCGCGATGATATTCAGGAGTTTAAAAAAAGCCAGGTAGCGGGGGAAGGCAACGATGGATTACTAAAATTTTTTGAAACCGAACAAACAAAAACCGATACCAGGTTTAAAGAATTTGCCGCGGCGATCATTGCCGAAGAGAATGAAGACCGGCTGGTGATATTAAAGAGAATCGTAGCGACCAACGAAAACTTCACCGATAAGGACCTCGCGAAAGTTCAAAAAATCTCCGCCAGTTTGAACCGCGACAACGCCAAACCCGGCGAAAAAATCCAACTCGACAACGGCGACTGGTCCGCCCGCTAAAACCCTTTTTCAGCTACCGATCAGAATACACTTGCAAATAAGCAACGCTATTGACTTGTAATAACTCATCATAATATACTTGTTATCAGGCAACGTAATACACTTGTAATCGCGTACCTTGGAGACCCTATTG
>PCTK01000086.1:2107-2626 GCA_002786505.1 Nitrospinae bacterium CG22_combo_CG10-13_8_21_14_all_47_10
GGCGGATTCCCTGAAGGTTCTGAAAAGCCTTCAGGCGGAGAACCGCCGTGTGTTTCAATCCAAAGAATTCGGTCGGGTTCATCGTGAGCGTTTGCTCAGGAACGGCTTCCTGCGGGAGGTGATGAAAGGTTGGGTGATATCTGCAAGCCCTGGCACGGGTGATGGTGACAGCACAACCTGGTTCGCCTCCTTTTGGGAGTTCTGCGCCCGCTACTGCCATGAGCGTTTCGGAGAGGACTGGCATCTGTCACCGGAACAGTCCCTCCTCCTCCATGCCGGAAACACAGTCATCCCCACCCAGATCATCTTTTACAGTCCAAAGGGAAAAAACAACACGGTCCATCTGCTGTTCAATACCTCGCTCTACGACTTGAAGCAGAAGAAAATGCCCCCGAGAAGCGACATCATCGAAATGGACGGGCTACGCATCTATACGGTTCCTGTAGCCCTCACCAAAGTTCCCGAATCCTTCTATCAGGGTTATCCAGTGGAGGCTCAAGTCGTACTTTCGCGAATTTC
>PCTK01000086.1:2786-2928 GCA_002786505.1 Nitrospinae bacterium CG22_combo_CG10-13_8_21_14_all_47_10
TTTGAAGCGAATCAGCAATTCGTTACCATTATTCCTTCAGCGTCGCCGATAGTGGCTCGCATTCAAGCAATGTGGGAGAGCCACAGGGGCATTGTGATGGAGAAGTTTCCTATGGTGCCTGGACTTCCAAAAAACCAAAAGG
>PCTK01000086.1:2938-3210 GCA_002786505.1 Nitrospinae bacterium CG22_combo_CG10-13_8_21_14_all_47_10
GGCGGTCGATGAAATCTACAAAAGCGATGCCTATCATTCTCTTTCGATTGAGGGATACCGCGTCACTCCGGAACTGATCGACCGCGTGCGGTCAGGAGCATGGAACCCGGATCAAAACAATGCCGACCAAAAGAATCGCGATGCGCTCGCGGCCAGGGGATACTGGCAAGCCTTTCAGTTGGTGAAGGAAGATGTCACGGCAGTCATAGGAGGCCAAACAGCGGCTGATCTCGTAAGGCGTACTCACCGAAATTGGTACCGGGAACTCTTTC
>PCTK01000086.1:3218-3559 GCA_002786505.1 Nitrospinae bacterium CG22_combo_CG10-13_8_21_14_all_47_10
GTGACCGCCGGTCTAATCGGAACAGAAGTACTTGCGGGGTATCGGAATGATGCCGTCTACCTTCGCATATCCAGATATGTACCGCCACGATGGGAAGCCGTGCGCGATGCCATGCCAACACTGTTCGATCTTCTCAGCCAGGAAAAAGAACCTTCGGTCCGGGCTGTCCTCGGCCATTGGTTTTTCGGCTACATTCACCCCTATCCGGATGGCAACGGGCGCATGGCCCGATTTCTCATGAATGTGATGCTGGCTTCCGGAGGCTATCCCTGGACTGTCATCCGGGTCGAAGACCGAAACGCTTACCTGGCGGCATTGGAAGCCGCGAGTGTTGGTGCAAA
>PCTK01000086.1:3645-5778 GCA_002786505.1 Nitrospinae bacterium CG22_combo_CG10-13_8_21_14_all_47_10
TGAATTCATTAAAAGAACCAGTTAACAAGAAACCTCTTACTCTCTTTCAATTTGAAGAAGAATAGTTGCGCTTATGTTTTTCCGACCGAGGGGTGAATGGATTTACCATCGCACGATCTCACGAATTCTATCGCCTTCAGCGCATATTTTTATTTTATGCGCTATATCTAATATTGACAATTTATAGGGTTTAGCGCATATTATGAACATGACGGACCTTGCACGCACGCCAAAACAAATAGGCAGTCTGATTCGCCGAACCCGCAAGAACCTGGGGTGGAGCCAGACGCAGTTGGGAGAAAAAGCCGGACTGCGGCAGGAAACAGTATCCCTGATCGAAACAGGGAAACCCGCAACAAAGCTGGAAACGCTCCTTGCAATCCTAGCGGCCCTCAATCTTGAATTTCGGATCGCCCGCCGCTCCAAAGGACAGGCTTCCGACATCGAGGAATTATTTTGATGGCACGCCGCCGCCAATACCTACCCTTGTGCGTTTATCTGAACAACCGCCTTGTCGGCCACCTTCTCAAGGAGCCGAGCGGCGCGACTGGATTCCTGTATGACCAGAGTTGGCTGGGTTGGGAACAGGCCTTTCCGATTTCGCTGTCTCTGCCCTTGCGGGAAGATGCCTATCGGGGTGAGCCGGTCGCGGCAGTATTTGAGAACCTTTTGCCGGATTCAGACGCACTGCGCCGCCGGGTTGCGGAAAAAGTCGGTGTGCGCAACGTAGACGCATACAGTCTTTTGTCCGCCATTGGCCGCGACTGTGTCGGCGCTCTCCAGTTCATTGCCGATGCCCCGGATGACAATATCGGGAATACGGGAATTGATGGGGAGACAATCTCCGAGGAGATTATCGAAAAACTTCTTCAGAACCTCTCCCAAGTACCGCTCGGACTGAGCCGTGACGACGATTTCCGTATATCCATTGCCGGTATCCAGGAGAAAACCGCCCTTCTATGGCACAACGGACGCTGGCTCAAACCGCATGGCACCACACCGACAACGCACATATTGAAGACACAAATCGGGCGGCTACAGAACGGCATTGATCTCTCGAACAGCGTAGAAAATGAATATTATTGCCTGCGCCTCCTTTCGGCGTTCGGCCTTCCCGTTAACACCGCCGAGATTCACACCTTCGGGCAGACAAAAGCCCTTGTCATCGAACGTTTCGACCGCCGCTGGGCAAAGAACGGGCAACTGTTACGCCTACCCCAGGAAGATTGTTGCCAGGCTCTGTCGATTCCACCGACAAGAAAGTATCAGAGCGATGGTGGTCCAGGAATGGTTGATATCCTCAACCTTCTCAAAGGAAGCGATAATCCGGCGGAAGATCAAAAGACGTTTTTGAAGGCGCAAATTTTGTTCTGGTTACTCGGTGCAACGGATGGGCATGCGAAGAACTTCAGTATCTTCCTCGGAACAGGTGGCCGCTTTTCTCTGACACCGCTCTATGATGTTCTCACCGCCCAGCCAAGTCTCGATACCCGCCAGATAGAACGCAAACAAATGAAGCTCGCCATGTCGGTCGGCACCCACCGTCATTACAGGACGGATGAAATCCAGTCTCGGCATTTTCTCCAGACCGGTGAAGATGCGGGCTTACCAAAGCACCTGGCCCGCGCCGCCATTGAGGAAATCGTAGCGACGGCGAACACAGCATTGCAACAACTCGAAAACATACTTCCCGCAGACTTCCCTGAAGAAATTCACGCTTCGGTCAAAGCAGGCATGCGGTTAAAATTGGATCGCCTTCATTTGCCTGAAGCCACATCACTCTGAAATGGATAGTGGATAGGGCTCATTATTTTAACCGGACACTACTGATGCGGGCTAATGCTTGATCTTCGGGATCTCATGCTTCCGTCCTCAATCTGGTGAGGTTTCTTCGGGGATTCAAGAAGGCCCCGAGGCCTATTCTCATCCCGCCAGACTTTTTCAATGCCGTCAATCGCTATCGTGTCAGCCAGCCAGTCGTAAAAATGTCTACGGCTCCCGCAATGGGCGGGTTTGTTCTGGTTGCGTCCTGTTTTAACATCCATGCCCGGAGGCGGCTCGATCCGGATATCAATATCCTCCGAAAACCGGTGAATGATTCCGTACCCCTTGGATAAGGATGTGCCTCCCTTC
>PCTK01000246.1 GCA_002786505.1 Nitrospinae bacterium CG22_combo_CG10-13_8_21_14_all_47_10
CTTCTTCGCCAAGGCTCATCAGGATGACAATACGATGGTTTCTGCATGTCATTCTGAGCGTAAGCGAAGAATCTCGGGGTTATGCAAAGCCCTCCTTCGTGGAAGGGGGAGCAAAACACAGGATCCCTCGACATACCGGCGAAAGGGAAGTTTTGTGAATGAAAATATTATTCGATCAGTGAGGGAGAGTTAATCTTCTTCTGTAACTTGTTCCAGGTCCATGTTTCCTTCGATAATTTCCCGGAGGGCCAATTCAAAATAAGATTTTGGAGAAGAGTATTCTTCGGGATCAACATCAATGGTTGGCTGGGCACCTGTCTCCAATTGATGGATTCTCTGGGTTACCAGAATGCATAACAGGTAACGGCTTTTTACCACATCTTGTGCCTGGCGAACCAACTCCAGGGTGTCTTTCATTTCTAAGGCGATCATAGTTTTCCTATAACGTTAAAGGTTGCCTCATTCTAGAGGTAATTTGATTTTCTGTCAAACAAGTTTCCTGTTAGCCGGGGAAGGAATCAGCGATTTCTTTATCCGGAGGCAAAAGCGGCCTCACGTTTCACTCCTTGAGGGTTTGCGGAGTCAGGAATATTTTACTTATACTGCTCTATTAAAATGGAATGAATGGTTTGGGCTACGGTTTGGACCTGTTCTCTTGACACTTCCCGATGCAGAACGGCGCGGAATACTCCCGGATCGACCATGAGAATTTTAATGGATCTTTCTTCCAACAGCGTTAAAAATGTATCTCCGTCGATTTTTGGGTGGTTGAGTTTGAAAAAGATAATATTTGTTTTAACCTGGGTCTGATCCAGTTCGATTCCATCTATGGATGCCAATTTTTCTGCCAGAAGCCCGGCGTGTAGATGGTCGTCTTTCAAACGTTCCACCATGTTCTCCAAAGCGATCAGGCCAGCCGCGGCCAAGTGTCCTGCCTGCCTCATTCCCCCGCCTACCATTTTCCTGTTTTTTCTGGCACGTTGGATAAAGTTCCGGTCACCACAGACCAGGGAACCTACCGGGGCAGATAGCCCTTTGGACAGGCAAAACATGACGGAGTCTGCATGCCGAGTCAAAGCCTCAACCTCTATATCCAGAGCCACGGCGGCATTAAACAGTCTTGCTCCATCCAGATGAATTTTGAGCCCGTGTTTTTCCGCCAGGGCCGCCATGCTTGCCATGTATTCAGGGCTAAGAGGTGAGCCCTGGCAATGGTTGTGGGTATTCTCAAGGCAAATTAACCGGGTAAGGGGATAATGGATATCTAACTTTCTTATCGACTGCTCTACTAATGGAAGGGGTAGCGTACCATCCTCATTATTGGGCAAGGTTCTTGGGTGGACTCCACCCAGGGCTGACATCCCGCCTACTTCGTGCAGGAAAATATGGCTTCGGTCGCCCAGTAAAACTTCATCCCCACGTTGGCAGTGACTGAGGACGCTGATGAGGTTCCCCATTGTTCCGCTGGGGACAAAGAGAGCTGACTCTTTGCCGGTTTTTTTCGCGGCCAGAGCCTCCAGTTTTTTAAGAGTCGGGTCTTCTTCAAAAACATCATCCCCGACTTTGGCGTTGGCCATCGCCTGGCGCATGGTCGGGGTGGGTTGGGTCAGGGTGTCGCTTCTCAGGTCAATCATGGTTGTCCTTTCCCTTCTGGTTTTGTTCGTTTTTTCCGAATGTAGCCCGGTCTATACGATTACGTTTTACCCTGTAATAGGCCAGGGAAATGAAAAAGACAGGAACGATAAACCCGCTCAACAAAAGGCCCGTTATGGTATCGGGAGGATAGTCCAAAGCCACAAGCCCTTTCTGCATCAACTGCGTCAGCCAGGCCAGCAGACCGCAAGAGATGAACAGGTAACCGATTCGTTTAGAGCCTTTAGGTCCCGGAAAAACGATGGAATAGGCAATGAAGTTCAAACCCAGAAAAAGGATGCCGTTTAAAAACATCAAGTAAATGATCTGGTTCTGGGCTTGTGTCAGCAAGGGTTTTTTATTTCATGTGGTTTTAAATGATATGCAATATTTTATAAGGTAAGTGGGGAGATATAAACTTTTAATTTTATATTCCACTCCGGATGTAATCGGAGGTTGATTTCCCGGAGTGGAATATGGAGAGGGTTGGCTGAAAGGGTTTGAATGGCTGAAGACGGATTGGATGATGAGAATTAGAAACCAACGCCACCCCTCACGGGGAGAGGGCTCCTCTTTTATAAGGAGAGCTTTGCACAACCCCGAGATTCTTCGCTTACGCTCAGAATGACATGCAGAATGAGCCTTGGCGAAGAAGGATCTCGCTTTTTCTCAATACAGAACCACTTATGCAAAGGTCTCCTTTTAAAGAGGGTTGGGGGATTTAAGAGATTTCGACCGTTCATCCGAATCCGTATAGCAACCGGGAAAATGATTTAAAACCGAGACATGCGCTAGAAATGGAACAAGGCGTTGACGGCCACTGTGTCCTGCGAGGTTTCAGAAATATTATTGTTTTCATCCTTGAAGGCAAATTTATCGGCTTCGTCGTGACGATACTCCAGTCTTACAACCATGTTCTGGGCAAGACGGAATTCGGGCGTGAGCGTGAACTCCCAAAGCTTGACTGGGGTGCCATTAATGCTGGTTGCCCGGAAGCCGTCTTCGTCATTAAAAAATTCGCCCCGCAAATTGATTGAAACCCATTTGTTTAAGTCGTGCCTGAGAATGCCGGCAAATCCCCACCAGATCGCGGTTTCACCGCTGGTCAGGGCAGAGGCGCTTTCTTGAGAACCGTAATCGAAATTAAGCTGAAGCAGGGTGCGATTGGTGAGGCTGAAGTCTAGCACGACATCCCAAATATTTAACCAGTTGGAATTATTACTGGCGGCATTGGCGCCCCCTCCGGCCCAGTTGAGCAACATGGAAATATTTTCGGTGGGCGCGAGACTGAGTTGCATCCCAAACGTTTTATCGCTGTTGTTGTCGGTGGTGTTATCCCATCCGTTGGCGATCATTCCTAAAACAGACACCTTGTCGCTGAGGCTGTACCCGGCCCGCACGCCGGTGTGCGTGAAGGGGATGGCCAGTCCAAAAAGGAAGGAACGTGAATAGTTGTAATTCCATCCGTCGTGGCCCTCAATGACTTCCGCCCCGATATGCGTGATGAACTTACCGAAATCCAGTTGTAAACCGTTTCCGAGGGGAGCATTGTACGAGACGTAACCCTGCTGGACATCAAATTCGTCCGTCGTGACCGTGTTTCCCGAGGAATGGGTGACCCTGGGGATGCTGAACCCGTAATCCAGATCGGTGCGAAACCCGATGTCTCCCGGATTGGGCGTTTCCTTAACCAGCACCAACTCAGCCAGGTCAAATTTGAAACTGTTGGAATCCGTGTCGAAGATGCGATTAGAATTACCGTTGGTGGGATTCAGAGGTTGATTGAAATTATAATTATACGATGACGAGGCGAAACCATGGATCTGAATATCCTTGATGATTTCAAGGGCCGTTTCGGCCTGCGCTCTTCCCCCCATCACCAAGAAGAGAAAAATTAATAAAACCAACCCTTGTCTAACAACTTTATTCATCCCAATTCTCCTTCAAGAAAGTTGATAAATTCTGTCAATAGCCCATGCGGATTTTAAACAGGTTTTGTGGTCCAATTTTGTTAATCCGGCATAGCTACATGAAGCGGTCCGCATTTAAAAAAAGCTTTGAAAATTGAAAAGGTAATGGCTTTTGAGGAACCAGTCATAACGTGAGTCGAACGGTATGATTTGATCTTTATACCAGATTATATCCAGTTTCTCCATGCTGAGTTGTATCCAGCCCCATTTCCTCTTCCTCATCGTTTACCCTGAACCCGATGGTTTTATCTATAATGATGACCAGAACATAGGTAATAACGAAGGAGTACAATCCTGCGGCAAAGATGCCAACCAATTGAACCCAGACCTGGTTGAAATTGCCTGCCAGAAGACCTGTTCCTCCTACGGTGACGAATAATCCTGTTGCGAGAGCACCCCAGGCACCGCCCACGGCGTGGATTCCAAAAACGTCAAGGGAATCGTCGTAGCCGATTTTCATCTTCATCACAACAGCGTAAAAGCAGATCAGTCCAGCGAGAAAGCCGATTACCATGGCCCATAGAGGTTCGACAAATCCTGCCGCCGGGGTGATGGCGACCAACCCGGCTACGATTCCGGATGCGGCACCGAGAGCGCTGGCTTTTCCCGCTTTGATGAACTCGGCAACAAGCCAGCCGAGTAGCCCAGCTCCGGTTGCGATTTGGGTATTAGTAAATGCCAGCACCGCCAATTCGTTTGCGGCCAGTGAACTGCCGGCGTTGAAGCCAAACCACCCGAACCATAAAAGTCCCGCCCCCAGAAGGGTGAGAGGCAGGCTGTGAGGAATCATGAGTTTTCCTGGGAAGCCTCTGCGCTTTTTAAGAACCAGAGCCGCGGCTAGAGCGGCAGTTCCCGAAGCGATGTGCACCACGGTTCCCCCGGCAAAATCCAGAGCCCCAAGGTCGCCCAACCACCCGCCACCCCAGACCCAGTGACAAATAGGATCATAAACCACGGTGGACCAGATGAAAATAAAGGCGATATAAGCTTTGAAGTCCACCCGTTCGGCCATACCCCCGCTGATGAGAGCGGCCGTGATAATGGCAAACATCAGTTGAAACATGCTGAATAAATATTCCGGAATGGTGCCGGAAAGAGCCTTATAATCAATTCCTATAAAGAGAGCTTTGCTCAGGTCTCCGACAAAATGTCCGATATCGTTACCAAAGGCTAAAGAATAGCCAAACAGCACCCACTGTATGGTGATGACTCCTAGCGGTATAAAACTGTGCATTAATGTGCTGAGAACATTCTTGCGCCGCACCATGCCACCATAAAATAGTGCCAGGCCAGGAAGCATGAGCATTACCAGAGCCGAGGAAATCAGTATCCAGGCGGTGTCCGGGTAGCTTATTTGAGGCACTTCCTCAGCTGACGCGACCACAGGAAAGAGCATGAATAAAAAAGTCAGGGCGACCCTGTTCGCTTGAATTCTGATTTTCATAAAACCCGATCTCCTAAATAAAGTAAAATAGGGGTGGTGATTATTGGCCTTCTTATTGTGAGAGGTTTTCAATTTTTATACCAATGGCGAGAAACAGAGTTTTTGAATGGGTTGGAATTATATAAATGTATTAAAAACAGATATTTACTGGTTAGACTTGTTGTCTTGGGGGAGGAGGGAGTAAAATAGCAGGGCGGTAAATTAAGGGCAGATTGCTTGCTAAGCAAGCAGAGGCCTCTAAAAACTGCTATAAAATACATCAAAAAATTTTTATAGCACAGGTTTTAAAGTTTGCCAGTGATTTCTGCCCAGCCTGGATTCGCGTCAAAATTATGACCGGATTCGGAAGAATTTTTCCGGAAAAATTATCGGGATGGTTTCTCCGGTAAGCCTGTAAGTACTTTTAAAATAACGATTTTATTGTTTTTATTGTGGTGTGGTTCTATTTGGCATATAAGTTGCTATAAACGGTAAAAAGCAAATAAGTCCCTGAATTTTAATAGTTAATTTTTTATTTTTGTCGATCAAAAGGGCAGGAGAGTGACTTATGGCAGCAGACGAGGACATATTAGAGGAGCTGGAAGCGGCCGAGGCTAGCGGGGCTAAAAAACCCATTGGTTTGATAATCGGTATCCTGGTTGGCCTGTTGGTATTAGGTGGCGGTGGTTATTATGCCTACATCAACTTTTTTCAGGAAAAGCCGGCAACAGAAACGACCACTGCAGGGGAAAAAGGAAAAGAGGCGGCACCGGTGGAAGAAGACGTAAACCTTGGTGTCATGTTCCCGCTGGACCCGTTTGTTGTCAATTTGGCGGGCAGTGAAGGAAAACGCTTTCTCAAAGTCACGATTTCCCTGGAGTTGAGCACCCCTGAAGTTCATGTGGAGTTAAAGGAAAATATACAAAAAATCACGGACTCCATTTTAGTTTTGTTAAGCAGTAAGGCTTTTGAAGATGTTTATTCCGTTCAGGGTAAGTTCAAGCTTAAGGACGAAATCACCACCCGTGTGAACCGATTTCTTGTGGTAGGGCATGTTAAAGATGCATATTTTACGGAATTTATAATTCAATGATAAAATGTCGGAAGCACTTAAAAGGCGTGAGTTATGAGTGAAGTTCTATCACAGGGCGAGGTCGATGCCTTACTAAGAGGTGTCGGAGATGGTGAAATTGAGACGGAAACGGATGAAGCTCCGGAAGAAGTCTCTGGCATAGTTCCCTACGACCTCACTAGCCAGGAAAAAATTATCCGTGGTCGGTTACCGACTCTGGATATCATAAACCAGATGTTTTCCCGGCTTTTCCGGAATACATTTTCCACCTTGATGCGTAAATCCGTTGACGTCAGCACGGTTTCTACCGATACGATTAAGTTCGGCGACTTTCTCCGGTCTCTTCCTGTGCCTTCCAGTTTGCATATTTTCCGTATGGAGCCTTTGCGCGGCCATGGTTTGATAGTTGTTGAAAGCAAATTGGTCTTTGCCGTGGTCGATACATTTTTTGGCGGGTCTGGGGTCAAAGAGGCAAAGATAACGGGCCGGGATTTTAGCGCTATTGAAATCAGAATGACTAAGAGCGTTGTATTAAGCGCCCTGGAAGACTTGGAAAAAGCCTGGCGCCCTGTCCATACGGTAACCACAAATTTTGTCCGTTCGGAAGTTAACCCCCAGTTTGCGGCGATTGTGCCGCCCACCGATATTGTGCTGGTTATTCTGTTCGAAATTGAAATGGAAAACATTTCGGGGACGTTGACAATTTGTCTGCCCTATGCGGCGATTGAGCCGGTCATTCCAAAACTTAAAGCCCAGTTCCAGAGTGAAGAGATGGAAGTGGATCAAGTTTGGGTTCGCCGGCTCAGGACAGAGCTGTTAACTACCGAAGTCGAAGTGATCGCCGAATTGGGAACAACGGTAATCACTCCTAAGGAACTTATGAGCTTCAAGGTGGGCGATACGTTTACGCTTGGCAATGATGTGACGGATCCGTTAATTTTGAAAGTTGAGCAAAATCCGAAATTTAAGGGGTTCCCCGGTGTTTCCAGGGGAAATAAAGCAATACAAATAACTGAAGTGATCGAAAGGGAAGGATAAGATTATGGAAGATGAATCCGCCAAAGAGGATTTTGAAGCTCTGGAAGATATCGAAGATATCGACGAGACGGGAGATGATGATGAGGATATGGAGGAAACGGGAGGGGCCGCGGCTACTACCAAAGAAACCAAAAGCCTGGACCTTATCCTCGACATTCCCCTGACTGTTACCGTTGAACTGGGACGAAGCAAAATGTTGATCAACGATCTCCTGCAATTGGGGCAGGGTTCGGTCATAGAACTGACCAAGCTGGTGGGGGAGCCTTTAGAGGTACTGGTCAATCAGAAACTGGTTGCCCGTGGTGAAGTAGTTGTGGTCAACGAAAAGTTTGGTGTGAGGTTGACCGATATCGTATCACCCATGGAACGCGTACAATCCCTGGCATAAACCGGCCGCATTGAAAGTAAATTGCGGCTGGTTTTTCTGGTACTGCCGTGGTTTTTCCCCTCCCTGTTGCACGGGAATTTTTCATGCCCTCCTCCTTTTTCACATAAAAAACAAAAAAGATGTGAATTTTGATATTTTTTTTCATTTAGGTACAACCTTTGCAATTTTACGTTCCAAGACATAAACCTGTCGGTTTTTTGACTGAACTTAAAACAAGCAAGGGTACTGAAAATGAAACGTGCTTTAAGTATTCAATTTCTTGTCGGGATTTTACTATTTTCTCTCACCACTCTGGCTGGTGCATCCGGGAAATGGGACTCTCTTAACCTGTTAAAAAATGTAAAAACCAGCAAAGTTGGCGATGGACTCATTGTGCGGCTTGAGTTTGAAAAACCGGTCGATGACTTTAAAGGACCGGAATTTTTTGACAGGTCTGTGCAAGTTGACTTTCCACTCGCCTTTGTAAAACCTGCGAAAAAATTTTTTCCTGTGGACAGTCCTGTCCTCGCCAGGGTGTTTGCGGCTCAATACAATGCCAAAACCTTGCGGGTTCGATTTCTTAAGAAAGATGGTTCCGATATTCGTGACAGGTTCCACCTTGTCCGGCAGGGCCGGTTTGTAATTGTTCGCCTTGACCATGCGGGGCCTGCTCTCCAAACGAATGCCGCCAGTATGATTGAAAGTCATGAAACTGTTGGCGATGAATTGATGAATGAAGACGAGTTGGAAAAATTTTTGGCCCGTGCGTCAGAAAAAATTAGAGATCAGGGCACACAAAGCACCTCAAATACGACCGAAGAAATAAAAGTAGGAACAAATGGTCAACCCAGGGAAATAGAAAAAGTGGAACCGGGAAATGAAGTTAAGGTGACTCGGGCTGGAATGGGGGTGGAGCCGATTGTCGAGCAGATCAAAAAAACGGCTTTACCGGATTCCAAAACAGAAAATGAAGTGGGGGAGGAAAAATCAAAATCCGGGCGATCCACAGAGAAGAAGAGCCCGATGTTTTCCTTGAAAGATTCCCGGCCAACAGGCAAGCCCATTGAACTGGTTCCTTCAAGCATGAAAATGTTTTCCATGCTTGCATTGGTTCTGGGGATCATTTTCCTTCTGTTTTTTGGTTTTAAAAAATTTGTTCTTAAAAACACTATGTTTGGAGGCGGCGAAAAACTGGTGAATGTTTTGGGAACCGGATTTTTGGGGCCTAAAAAGAACATTGTCCTGGTTGAAGTCGCGGGTGAGGTACTGGTGCTTGGGATGTCTCAAGATCATATAACGTTACTCACTAATATTACCGATCCTGAGAAAATAGAAGAAATTAAATCCACAGGCGGCAAGGGGAATAGCGGCCTGAGCTGGAATCAGGCAAACCGCCAGCCAGAAGTAGCTGGAGCGCCTTCAGGGAAGACGGCGGGCCAGTTTTTAAATTATATGAAACAGTTTTCCGGGTCTGAAAAAATCACCAGGGAAAAGTCTGTAGCCGATGTGACGGCCCAAATAAGACAGCAAATGGGAAGGTTTAAAAACGCAAGAGCATGAATATGAAAAGAATCAGTCTGCTTTTAATTGTCTTAGGAATTTCTGTTGGCATGGTCGCTTCGGCGGAAGCCATTCCACTTCCTTCCCTGCAATTGGGAATGGAGGATGTGGACGACCCTGGAAAAGTTTCCAGCGCTTTACAGATTCTATTTCTGCTCACCATCCTGACACTGGCTCCATCAATTCTGATCATGACCACCTCCTTCGCCCGGATCATTATTGTTTTATCTTTTCTCCGGCAGGCGATGGGAACCCAGCAAACGCCACCCACTCAGGTTTTGATCGGATTGGGTTTGTTTTTGACCCTTTTTGTCATGGGGCCGACCTGGAGCGAAATTAATGAAAAAGCCCTGCAACCTTATTTGAAAGAAGAAATATCCCAGGTGGATGCTTTGAAAATGGCGGAAGCTCCCCTTAAGAGTTTTATGTTACAGCAAACCAGGGAGAAAGATCTTTCCTTGTTTGTGAATTTGGGTGATGGAAAGCGGGCCAGTGACAGCGAGGTAGAGATTCAATCCTTGATTCCTGCATTCATCATCAGTGAGTTGAAAACGGCATTTCAGATTGGATTTTTGATCTATATTCCTTTTTTGATTCTGGACATGGTCGTGGCCAGCATACTTTTATCTATGGGTATGATGATGCTTCCCCCCGTTTTGATTTCTCTTCCATTCAAGTTGATGCTGTTTGTGATGGTGGATGGCTGGTATCTCATTGTCGGCTCATTGATCAAAAGTTTTGGAGGTTAAAATTTCATGACACAAGCGTTTATTATTGATTTCGCCATGGAGAGTATTAAAACCACTCTGCTTTTATCCGCGCCCATGCTGGGGTTTGGACTGGTGACGGGTCTTGCGGTTTCAATTTTTCAGGCGGTCACCTCAATTCAGGAGTTGACGTTAACCTTCATTCCAAAAATTCTGGCTGTGTTTTTGTCGGTTCTTTTGTTTTTTCCCTGGCTGATGCAATTGATGATCTCCTTCACTTCCAAAGTTCTTATCAACTTTCCTGAATATATTCAATAATGGATATATTCAATCTCAATTATGCCGAGTTTGAAAGATTCCTGTTTGTATTTTTCAGAACAGGGGCTCTGATAATTTTTGTGCCGATATTAGGGAGTCGGCAGATTCCCACTACCCTGAAGGTCGGATTCATATTCTTTATTGCTATCGTGACTTTTCCGCTGGTGAAGAACCAGCCGTTGCCAGAACCACGTGGACTTGTGGAGTTGGCGATTTTTCTCATGATGGATGTGACCATCGGTCTGGCCATAGCTTTTATAGCCCGTCTCATTTTTGCCGCGGTCCAGGTTGCCGGAACGGTTGTGGACTTTCAGATGGGATTTGGGGTGGTCAACGTTATAGACCCGCAAACCGAAACACAGGTATCGGTTACTGCCCAGTTCCATAATATTCTGGCAGTGTTGATTTTTCTAGCCACCGACGCGCATCACTTCATCATCCAGGCTATTGTTGATAGTTTTTTTATCCTCAATCCTGCCGAGATTAACTTTGCCAGCATTACCCCGGAATACATGCTGTACCTTTTTTCGGGAACTTTTACCACTGCGGTGAAAATTGCGGCTCCCATCATGGCAATTCTTTTCTTTCTAAGTGTTGGGCTGGGTTTGGTTGCCAGAACGGTCCCTCAAATGAATGTGTTTATTGTGGGGTTCCCTTTGCAAATTGGCGTAGGACTTTTGATGGTTGGCTTGTCGATGTCTTTTTTCAATATCCTGGTTCAAAATGAGATGTATGAGTTGCCTGTCAAATTCATGGGCTTGCTGAGAGGCTTATAAACCTGAGAGAGCGCAATGGCCGAAGACAATAAAGACCAAAAAACTGAGGAGCCGACATCCAAACGGGTTACCGATACCGAGGAAAAGGGTAATTTTGCCCACAGTCGGGAGATTAATTCTTCATTCATTCTTCTTGCCGCTCTTCTTGGTTTTATGATTCTGGGAGAACAAAGTACCCGCACTGTGATGGGTTCCTGGAATGGCATGTTCGCTGAATCCTGGGCTTTGCAATTAACCCCTGAAGAATTATATAAAGTTACTGTAAATGCCATGAAAGCATTTGCCAAGATCGTGGGTCCTTTCCTGATACTTATTATGTTGGCAGGACTGGCTTCCAACATTCTTCAAATTGGCGGTTTGCGTTTCTCGTCACATCCGTTGGTCCCAAAATTTAATAAGCTGAATCCACTTACCGGCTTTGGGCGGATTTTTTCGAAAAACTCCGTCATGGAACTTTTCAAGTCCCTTTTCAAAGTCGGGATCATTTCGGTGATTTCCTATTTTGTCATCAAATCACATTGGAATGAGATTCCCCCTCTGATGGGGTTCGGAGTGGGACAGATACTTTCATTTATGGGATTCGTGGCCCTGGAAATTATTTTCAATGTTCTGTTGGTCATGATTTTCCTGTCCCTGCTCGATTTTGCATTCCAAAAATTCACTTACCGTGAAAACCTTCGTATGACCAAGCAGGAAATCAAGGAAGAAAGAAAAGAGACGGATGGTAATCCACAGATCAAGCAACGTATTCGAACGGTGCAAATGGAGATGGCACGCAAACGTATGATGTCAGCCGTTCCTTCTGCGGATGTGATCGTGACCAACCCGACTCATATTTCTGTGGCGATCAAGTACGATACCAATAAATTTGCCGCTCCCTTGGTGGTTGCCAAAGGTGTTGGCCCTATTGCTCTGCGCATCCGGGAGATTGCCAAGGAAAATGGCGTGCCTCTGGTGGAGGACAAACCTCTGGCACGAACCCTGAACAAAACTGTGCAGGTGGGGCAGATGATCCCGGCAAGTCTCTATAAAGCTGTGGCGGAGATCCTGGCTTATGTTTATAAGCTCAAACATTTCTCTTAGGTACGAACCTTGCATTTTATCGTTTTTAAAGGAAATTGGGGCAAACGTAACTTTCGAAAAACTGGACGGGAGCACCTCAAGGCCTTTAGTTAATTGATTTTCTGGCTTTTTGTCATCGTTATAATGGTGTCAATATTTTGAAAGGTTGAAAGAATAGAGCATGGCACAAACGAGTGTTTTAAAACTTATTTCACAAAAGCCGCAGGAACTGATGGTTGGTTTTGGGATCATCACGATTCTTGGTGTCATGGTTATGCCGATTCCCACCGTTGTGCTGGATCTTCTGCTTTCTTTCAGCATAACCTTTGCCCTGGTTGTCCTCATGGTGGCGGTATTCATGCTTTCCCCGTTGGAGTTTTCTGTATTTCCTTCACTTTTACTGATCATTACCCTGCTCAGGCTTTCTTTAAATATTGCTTCGACCCGAATCATTCTTTTAAACGGGGATCAGGGGAGTTCCGCGGCAGGGCAGGTGATCGAATCTTTTGGCAACTTTGTAGTCGGTGGTAATTATGTGGTGGGTACCGTCATCTTCGTCATTCTGGTGATGATCAACTTCATTGTTATTACCAAAGGTTCTGTGCGTACTTCGGAAGTTGCGGCCCGTTTTACTTTGGATGCCATTCCCGGCAAGCAGATGAGTATCGACGCAGACTTGAATGCCGGGCTCATTACTGAGCAGGAGGCACGTACACGAAGAAGGAATCTGGAACGGGAAGCGGATTTTTATGGAAGTATGGACGGTTCTATCCGCTTTGTTCGCGGCGATGCGATCGCGGGTATCCTCATAACTCTGGTTAATATTATTGGCGGCTTTGCCATCGGTGTATTCCAGCAAGGCATGGGAGCTAGCGAAGCGGCACAGGTTTATACGCTGTTGACCATCGGCGATGGGCTGGTTTCCCAACTCCCGGCACTGGTGGTTTCCACCGCCGCGGGCCTGGTCGTAACCCGGGCTGTATCGGACAAGAATCTGCCTGGAGAATTGATCAAGCAATTGCTGGATCAGCCTTATGCATTTGTCATCGCGTCAGGCATCTTGTTTTTCTTCGGCCTGATTCCGGGTCTTCCCCACTTTCCGTTTATTTTATTGTCTATTATGGCGGGTGTCATTGCTTATAAAAAAATTCAGGACAATGAGAAATTCGCACAGAAGCAACTACGGAAAAAAGAAGAGCAGGCCAAGGTGCCCCTTCCTGAAAAAGTGGAATCCATTCTTCCGCTTGATATCATGGAACTGGAAGTGGGCTATGAACTGATTCCCCTCGTTGACGCGGACCGGAATGGTGAGCTTCTTGAGAGGATTAAATCTATTCGCAGACAGTTTGCTCTGGAAATGGGTTTCATCGTTCCGCCTTTGCATATCAGGGATAACCTGCAATTGAAGTCGAATGAATACGCGGTTCTTATAAAAGGCGTGGATGTTGCTCGTGGCTCCATCATGATGGGAAGGATACTGGCCATGAATCCGGGAACGACGGATCGGGAAATTGAAGGCATAAAAACCATCGAGCCTACCTTTGGGTTGCCTGCGGTCTGGATTCCCAGCAGTAAGAAGCAGGAGGCACAGGTGGCGGGTTATACGGTGGTGGACCCGGCAACGGTTATCACGACTCATATTAAAGAGACGATCAAACGGCACGCGTATGAGCTTATGGGTCGGCAAGAGACCCAGGCGCTACTGGATAAATTCAAGGAGACCAATCCCAAGGTGGTTGAAGAGCTTATTCCAAATGCCCTTTCATTGGGTAAGGTCCAGAGAGTTCTGCAGAACCTTCTTAGAGAACAAATTTCCATCCGTGATCTTAGAACCATCCTGGAAAAACTTTCTGACTATGCCTCTTTGACTCAGGATCCAGATGTTTTGACAGAGTATGTACGCCAGGGGTTGGCCCGGCCTATAACCAAACAATACCAATCCAGTGATGGGACACTTTCGGTCATGACTCTGGACAGGGGGATTGAAGATGTCATTGAAGGCTCTATACAAAGGTCCGAGACCGGTACATTTCTAGCACTGGAACCAAATGTCGCGGAACGATTCTTGACTCGTCTAAAAGCGATGATTGAAAAAATTTCTCCCAAAATTGAAACATCGCCGGTTTTGCTGGCTTCCCCTAAATTGAGAATGCATATCCGAAAGTTCACGGAACGTTTTCTTCCCGATCTGGTTATCATATCGCACAGTGAGGTTGCATCCTCGGTGCAAATTAAAAACCTGGGTATTGTGGATTTAAATGCGAATTAAAAAGTTTACGGCGAGCAATTATGCTATCGCCTTAAGACAGATAAAGCAGGAGTTGGGTGAGGACGCGCTTATTTTAAGCACGCGTTCTATAAAACCTTCTACGCCGATAGCCGGAAGAAAGGAAGCGACGCGTGTAGAAATTACTGCGGCAGTGCAATATTCTGATCCGGTTATTGAAACTCCGAGTCCGGTTTTCCCGGAACAGGAAGTTAAATCTTTGCCGGAAAAAGGAGATGCGGAACTGAAATCCCTGATTTTTAATCTTCTTAGCCAGACCGATCAGGCACGATCTCTTGGTCTTCAGTCACACCAGTTTGATACGTATTCGCATATGGTCGAAAGGGGTCTGGATGAAAAACTGGCATCAAAAATTTTGCAAAGAGCCTTGGAAGATAACTCAAAACAAATCGCTGGCAACGGTAATGAGCCAGTCATAAATTTGATGAAAAAAGTTATCCCCTGCAAGGGAGAGATCGACCTGAATGGCTTTGGTCCCAAAATGGTCGCGTTTGTGGGACCTACAGGAGTCGGGAAAACCACCACGGTAGCCAAAATTGCGGCAGATTATGCGCTACGCCGGGAGCATAAGGTAGCTCTGGTTTCCCTGGATACCTACCGACTGGGAGCCATTGACCAATTGAGGATTTATGGGGAAATTATGGAAATCCCTTTTGAAGTAGCAGGAGGAAAGGAAGACCTTCGCCGTATTGTCGCCAGACATTCTGATAAGGATCTCATTCTAATTGATACGACCGGCCGATCGCATCAGGATAAAGATCATTCGCGCCAGTTGAAGGATATTTTTGACGCGGTAGGGGGGGTGGAAATCCACTTGGTACTCAGTGTGACCGCGCAGGAAAAATTATTCACAGCAACGTATCACCAGTTTTCCCCAATCGGGGTGGACCGGGTTCTATTTACCAAGTTGGATGAAGGGCTGAGTTTTGGTTCCTTATTCAATTTTAGTGTGCGAAACAGATTGCCTATGTCGTATTTTACATCCGGTCAGCGGGTTCCTGAAGACTTGGAAGTGGCCAGGCCGGAACGGGTAATAAGTTTGATTTTTAACTGAATTCAAGATAAATTAAGGGATTAAGGCGTCTTATGAGCGGTCAGGCAACTACTTTAAAAAGAATGGCATACAGAAAAATGGGCGGATCGAACCTGAGGGTCTTGGCGGTCAGTAGCGGAAAAGGCGGCGTTGGGAAAACCAACTTTGTCGCCAATCTGGCTTATGCCTTGTCCAAGAGGGGCAAAAGGGTGCTCGTTGTGGATGCTGATTTAGGATTGAATAATATTGATATCCTTTTAGGACTGGCCCCGCAGAAGCACATCGGGCATGTATTGTCGGGAGAATCCAATGTGGAGGATATCATCCTTCGCGGTCCTGGCGACATCCATCTTCTGCCCGCCGGGGATGGCCTGCAGGAATTGACGCAGTTGCCGCCCGAAAAGAAAATGCTTCTCATGGATGAGTTGGACCGTGTCAGCCAAGGATACGATTTCCTGATTTTTGATACCGGTGCCGGCATATCTACCAATGTCACTTTTTTCTGTAGTGCGGCTCACGAGACAATTCTCATTGCGACTACCGAACCTACTTCATTGACCGATGTTTACGCGTTGATGAAAATCCTCCACAATAAACACGCGCAAAAACATTTTAGAATGGTGGTCAATTCGGTCAGTTCGGAGCGTGAAGCGCAGGGCGTTTATCGTAATTTGACGGCGGTTACGGATCGGTTTCTTAAAGGTATTTCCGTCGAATACCTTGGTCATATCATGCATGACCCGAATGTGCCAAAGGCGGTGCGCCAGCAAAAAGCATTTTTGGAGTTGTATCCTTTTTCTAAATTCAGTGTGTGTCTTAACGAGTTGGCAGAGAAAGTTTCCAAAGAGAAACCCAGTCCCTTATCTGGTGAAGGGGATCAACCTTATTTTTGGCGGAGTGCGTTCCAGGTGCAATGAACCCGATTAATATTCAAAAGATGGCCATCGCGTTTGGATTGCTGGCATTTGGATTTCTGGCGATTGGCAGTGTTTTAATGGGAAGCCGGGTGGTAACTGGAGCGATTCGCGGAGGATTGGGGGCATTGATTTTTGGGGGATTGATTTGGGGCTTTGCGAATTTATTTTTGCAGAAAGATGAAAATGATTTGGTTCAGGACATTCATACGGATGCCAATGATCACGACAAGGGAAACCAACTGGATCAAACAGCGTAACGAAAGAAATCGTTAAATGGTACAAAAACAGAACGCAATGCAACAGATCGAAATTTCGGTTGAAAACCGGGATGCCGTAATCAAAGAGTACGCGCCAATGATCAAATACGTGGCCAACCGCATTGCTATGCGCCTGCCTCCCCATATTGAGGTGGATGATTTGATCAGTGTTGGGGTATTGGGTTTGATCGACGCTGTTGATAAGTATGATTCAACTCGTGGCGCCAAGTTCAAGACTTATGCGGAGTTCAGGGTTCGTGGCGCGATTCTTGATGAATTACGATCGATGGATTGGGTACCCCGGTCGGTGAGGCAGAAAGCTTCTTCCATGGATTCGGTGATTCAAAAACTGCAAAATAAGCTCGGGCGTCCCCCGGAAGATGATGAGATTGCCGAGGATATGGGTATCAGCCTGGACGAATTGTTTGACACGCTGAATGAAACCAAGAGTATGCCTATACTCAGCCTGGAAGACCTGGGAATTGCCAAGGAATCCGGCGAACAACAGAGCCTTCTTGATTGCCTTGCGGGCAAGGGAGATGCAGACCCGCAAACCCATCTTAGGCTTAATGAACTGAAAGAAATCATTGCAAAAGCGATTGATACCCTGCCTGAAAAAGAACGTCTGATGATTTCTCTTTATTATTATGAAGAACTCACCATGAAGGAGATTGGGGAAGTGTTAGGCATCACCGAATCCCGAGTCTCACAGATCCACTCTAAAGCCGTGTTCAGACTGCGCAATAAATTAAAGTCCATTATTGCCGAAGAAATGTAACCCTCCTTATTGACAATTCTATTCATTTAAAAAGATAGTCCCCTTTGGAGCAGAGGAATTTTAGCCCGCATATTGCAGGAGAAGTTGTAAATCACCCCAGCCCCTCTTTGAAAAAGAGGGGTCCATTGAAGCTCCCCCTTCTGCGAAGGGGGTTGGGGGGATTTGGTTTCCCTGTTT
>PCTK01000073.1:0-376 GCA_002786505.1 Nitrospinae bacterium CG22_combo_CG10-13_8_21_14_all_47_10
CCAAGAGCCAGCCCCCCCATAAACGCCGTCAGGACGGTAGAAATGGAATAGTGGGTGTTGCCCATCACCAAAGTGAGCAAACGGGTCCACACCACTTCGTAAATCAGACCGGTTGAGCCAGAAACGAAAAAAAACAGGAAAATCCAAATTCGGGGCGGGGTTTTCAGCGGAATTTCTCCACCACTGGATGTGGAGCCATTCTGATCAGCAAGTAATTTTGACGGCTCCACGAGCCATTGCTATCGGCATCCACGGTAGTGATTATTTAGGATTTTTCGAACGGCCGCAACGAAATCCCAGAATCCCATCTTTTCTTCCAGGCGAAGCGGCAAATCGTTTGGCGGTACGGATATCCACACTTCTCGCGTCCCACGAA
>PCTK01000073.1:438-4048 GCA_002786505.1 Nitrospinae bacterium CG22_combo_CG10-13_8_21_14_all_47_10
GTTGACCCACTCCGAAACATTGCCCGCCATATCATAAACTCCATAAACACTTCTCCCCATCGGGAAGCTCCCCACTGGGGCCATGTAAGGGTATCCATCACCCGTACCGGAAAAGTTTGCGCGCTTGGGCAGAATCTTGTTCCCCCAGGGGAACTCCAGCCCATGAGTGCCTCGGGCCGCCTTTTCCCATTCCGCTTCCGTCAAAAGCCTTTTACCGGCCCAGGTACAGTAATTGACCGCATCGTGCCAGGAAACCCCAACCACAGCATGGCTGGGAACCTTCATGACCTCACTGTCCCCTTGAAAAAACGGAACCGATGGTTCCACGTAATTAGTAGCCTTGCGAAACTTGTTATAAGCCTCGACGCTCACTTCAAATTTATCTATATAAAAGGCATCCAGGTAAATTTCCTGCATGGGCTTTTCGTCAAAGCCCCCTGAGTCGGACCCGCGGGAGAAAATGCCTTCAGGCACCAGAACCATTTCCCGCCCATCATCTCCTGGCAGGGTTTCGTAGATACTGAAATCCCGGTTATCGGCAACTTCCACATCATTGGTTTTTTTGGCTATTTGTTGTACTCTCTTGTCATACTCAATGGACTTTTTGATCTCCCAAACGATGACCAGCAAAAATAAAACAGTGATCGCGAAACAGGCTATAATCGCAATCATTAGATTTTTGTCACGCATATTTTATGATCCTGTGTATAAAGCGATAGTTTTTTCAAAGAGATGATTATAATTTAAACAGTGATTAAAGCAACGTTAATTTCCCTGCCTCCTTACTCGGAAGTTTTCTTAACCATAGGGTTATTCAGCCATGAATTTACTGGAAGTTAAAGATGCGGCATTATCCTTCATGAAACCCGCGAAGGCCGAAGTATTAAAGTGGTACCGTGGGCAGTTCTCCGTTGACCTGAAAGCGGACCAGAGTCCTGTCACCATCGCAGACCGAAAAGCTGAAGAGATTTTGCGAAAAAAAATTTCCCGGCACTTTCCCGGGCACGGCATTATCGGAGAGGAATTCGGCAATCATAACCCGGATGCAGAATGGGTTTGGACCATTGACCCTGTGGATGGAACCCGGTCATTTGTGAGGGGCCTGCCGCTTTTTGCCTCCATGATAGCCCTCCTCCATAATCGGGAACCCGTTCTCGGCATCATCGAACTCCCTGCTCTCGGTGAAACCGCTTGGGCCGTAAAGGGGAAGGGTGCTTTCTCTAATGGAAACCCCCTCAAGGTTTCTTCGCGGCCTCGCCTCAAAGGAGCCTTTGTCGCAGTAGCGGACCATTATTGTTTTCGCAGTGAAAAATGCACCTTCCTGTACAACCGTTTGAACCAGGAGGCGGGGATAGTCAGAACCTACCCGGATGCTTTTGGTCACTTAATGGCAATACGAGGCGTTGTGGATGTGATGGTTGACCCTCTCGCAAAGATATGGGACTACGCCCCCTGTAAAATACTGGCTCAGGAAGCCGGTGGCCGATTCGAAAATTTTTCCGGCAACAAGGCCAGCATTGAAGAAGGAACTGCGGTGGTCGGAAATTCCAAAATCGTCCAACAGGTCCGAAAAATTTTCGCCGAGGGCTCTCGTAAGAAATGAGCCATGGCTGTTTAAGCCGAGATAACTGTTTATCAGCTATGGTTGCCTGGTTGCACCCCCAAGTGGTTAAATAGGCTGGCGTCCGGCAAAACCAGTATCCAGACTATGCCAGAAGCGAATTTCTTTTTCCGGCATCCGCCAGCAAAGATAAACTTCCCGGCCCTCGCGGATAGAGGGAAAATCTACCAAGCCCTCGCGAATTCCTTTGATCTCACATCCAATCGCTTCGATTTCTTGAATCAAATGGTTATATTTCAAAACCACATTCAGGTAACTACTCCCTTCTATGCTTCCACCATTCCACTTGGCCTTTTCCCGTGCGTTACGAATATCGGGGAAATCTCGATTCATGGAACCAGATAATTTTTGAATTTCAGGAACCCGGTTTAACAATTGGGGGATAAGGGCATTTGCTTCTTCCAACGTAAAAAGTTTTTTTAAAGTCATGAAAAAAAATTCAGTTTAAATTTGTTAGTCTTTCACTCTACTACTTTTCATTATACGAATTTGGAAATTTTAATCCAGCTTTCCACAGGATAAGGGAGACCGACCCTGCTCCCTTTCCGCAACCCACTAAAATTAAAGACCGGAAAATTCAAGAGGCCTGCAATCAAAAGGGATGATGAAATATTCCCTCTTATTTCAATAAGTTATTGGTGTAACAGCTATCCTATTCAAGTTTATCTCCTACGTGTTTTATTCAATTCGCAAGAGGACCCGGTTTTTTATTGACAAACAGGCTGTAAGGTTATAAATTCTGACATCTACTTGACGAATAGACCTTCTTTAAAAGTAGGCTCTATGGGTAGCTCTTATAGGATGTTCAGAAATCCGTTTATTCGTTGGTTCTCCTTGACGGGGATCCAATTCATTTTGTTTGGCAGTGTAGTTTAGTTTAAAGGTTTTATTTCCAATCATCAGTTGGGGAGGCAAGTAATGAAAAAGGCAATTGTTTTCGTAGCAGTAAGCGCATTCGTAGGGTTCCTGGCAATGGGTTCCATTGTTGCGGCCGATGATGTGGTTCCCGGTCAATACTCCCAGCAAGACCAGAGCGTTATGGGTGTTGGACAAACAATGTTGCAAATGGGCGCTCAAGCCAGAACTCTGACCAATGCGGTCAACCTGGCTTCCGGCGCAGGACGATCACGAAACAGTAATATTGGCGTACACCAAGACTATCAGTTCGGTTCTTCGCAGAGTGAGCAGTCTTGGAAAAAGGCAAAATCAGTAGAAGATGCCGGGGTTGTTGTTGGACTGGTACCCGGAGACTGCCGTGGCGACAATTCTTCCGATGCATACCGCAAGCAGATGAATCAGAGCCGCGATGGTTACATGGAAGAGAAACTGGTTTCCCAGTCTGACTGTGCTGAAATCCATCCAACCATTAAGTAAACAAGCTTCAAACCTCCCTTAAGAGGTTAAAGCCGGTGGGGCTTTTGCCCTACCGGCTTTTTTTTGCAATTTAATTCCTGATTCGATTAGAATCCGGGGTCACTACCATTCCGGTTTTCACCCCTATGTCCCATAAAAGCAGATTCTTCCAGATCAAACAATCCCTTTTCATAACCTGTCTGTTGCCAGCCCTGCTCTATTTGTTCCCCTCCGACTCCCGCGCCATCGAAAAGGTTTCCCTTAAAACACACCCCCAGGCAGGAATCATCGTTGCCAACCCCATGGAAATCGCTAAACTCCCAGGCAAGAAGACCTATCAGGTGAACCACGAGGCATTCACCCTGCAGTTTTTTTTCAACGAAAAGGACATATTCGGCCTCATTCTGAAAAGGGACAAGAGGCGTCCCATCCATTTTCGCTGGTGTTTTTTCAGGTCCTGCGAAGAAAGCAAGCATGATTATAAAAAAGTAATCGCTGAGGCCTCCAATCCTCCTTTCGAACAAGGCTTCTTTTCTATCCCCTTCCCCTTTTACCTGCCTTATGACTTCCAGGGAATAGAGTTTTCCTCTCCCAAATAGCCCGCATATTGCACGAGTGCCGCAAAAAATCAGGGGA
>PCTK01000030.1:0-14733 GCA_002786505.1 Nitrospinae bacterium CG22_combo_CG10-13_8_21_14_all_47_10
TCATCCTGATGAGCCTTGGCGAAGAAGGCGTGATATCTCTCATAAGCCTTCGTGCCCTGTAAGGGTAATCTCGCTTTTTCTCAATACAGAACCACTTACGCAAAGCCCTCCTTTCAAGGGGGATATTAATTCAAGCCCTCTCACTCCAGAGAAGTTCGGTCGAAACATTCGTCCCAGCCACCAAAACCACCTTTTCGTCAAAGAAATTTATTACCATTTGCCTCCCTCGCCAGAGGGTGATATTTTGTCCACATGAGCCTACTTATATTCAACACCCTGACCCGGAAAAAAGAGGAATTCGTCCCTCTTAGAGCAAACCAGATCGGCATGTATGTGTGCGGTGTCACCGTCTATGACTATTGCCATGTCGGACACGCCCGCGCCGCCATCGTTTTCGACACCTTTTACCGTTATTTCCAGTATCTCGGCTACGAAGTTCGTTTTGTGCGGAACTTTACAGACATTGACGACAAGATCATCAATCGCGCTAATGAAGAAGGTATCGACTGGCAAGAAGTCACCCGCAAGTATATCAAAGCGTTTTATGAGGACATGGGGCAACTGAATATCGCCACCCCTACCGAAGAACCAAAAGCCACCGACCATATCCCCGAAATGCTGGAAATGATTCAGTCCCTGGTTGACCAGGACAAAGCTTATGAATCGGGAGGAGATGTTTTTTATTCGATCAAATCGTTTAAGGACTACGGTTGCCTTTCCGGAAAAAACATCGACGACCTGCAATCGGGAGCCCGTGTTGAAGTCAACGATACCAAACGCGATCCGCTGGATTTTGCTTTATGGAAAAAGAGTAAACCGGGAGAACCTTTCTGGGAAAGCCCGTGGGGTCCGGGTCGGCCCGGCTGGCATATTGAATGTTCGGCAATGAGCAAAAAATATCTCGGTGACACTTTCGACATCCACGGCGGCGGCAAAGACCTCGTCTTTCCGCACCACGAAAATGAAATAGCGCAGTCCTGCGGTTGCACAGGGCAACAGCCTGTCCGTTACTGGGTGCATAACGGGTTCGTCAATATTGACAAGGAAAAGATGTCCAAATCACTGGGCAACTTTTTTACCATCCGTGAGGTTTACAAAAAATATCACCCTGAAGTTTTACGCTTGTTTCTCATCAGCAGTCATTACCGCAGTCCCATCGACTTTTCAGAAAAAAACCTGGAAGACGCTACCAAAGTACTTTCCCGGTTTTATGAAGGGTTGGCCGGGGCACGCAAAAAAATTGGAAATCTGGATTTGACGTCCATCCCCAATTTTCAGGAAAAAGTGAAGAGCCATGCGTTGACAAAAAAATTTGAAACAGCCATGAATGACGACTTGAATACAGCCGTGGCCATCGCCCATATGAACGAAGAACTGCGCAACCTCAACAGCGCTGTGCCAGGGAAGAACGAAACCGAAGACCTTGCCATTGCAACAGCGGCATGGGAGGCGGCAGGACAAATTCTCGGGTTGTTTTCCCGCACTCCCGAAACGTTTGAAAAAGAACTTTTCGAAACCAAAAACCGCGATCTTGATCTGGATGTCAACAAAATTGAACAGTTGATCGCAGACCGCAACTCGGCACGCCAATCCAAAAACTGGGCCGAAGCAGACCGTTGCCGGGATGACTTGACCCAAATGGGAATCCTTATCGAGGACACTCCGAACGGCACGGAGTGGAAGTTGAAATGACGGCGACCTTTTCCGATGCCTATCTGAAATTCACGCAAGTCTATAATCAATTACAGGTTCGGGAAGAGGACCACACCATCCGGGTTCCGGAAAAAGTCATCCGCTGTATCTGGAACGACCAGTTGTTTTGCACACCCTTTCTCAAAACCAGTGATGACCAAAATCTGGAAATCGTTTTTCCCGGATACTGGAATTTTGGGAAAGGACCCGACTTCACCAGCGCTACCATCAAGGTGAATGGGAAAGTTTATGAAGGCGATGTCGAACTACACATCTACTCCACCGATTGGAAAGCTCACGGACACTCTCGAAACCCTGATTTTGACAATGTCATCCTGCATGTATATATGTGGCAGGGCCGGGGCAAAGAACCCCGGGCAAAACAACAAGGCCTCCCTTTCCAGTTTGAAATTAAAGATTACCTGACCAAAGGCATCCTCGAACTCAACGATGAACTCGACTTTGAAAACTACCCGGCCCTGAATTCCAGCAATGTTGGCCTGTGCCACCAGCCGTTGGCGCAACTCTCGGAAGAAAAGCTCACTCATCTTTTGAATGCCGCGGGTGAAGCGCGGGTGTTCACCAAAATGGAGCGGTTCCACGATTCAATCATTGTTGAAGGGTACGAACAAACTTTTTACCGGGGCGTTGCCGAAGCGCTGGGTTACCCCGAGAACAAAAAACCGTTTCAGACCCTGGCCGATACCCTGCCCTTGACGGAGTTGGGAAACCTGGTGCCCGCAAAGATAAAAACAGGAGAAAGGGTTCTGCATTATCAGGCGTTGCTCTTCGGTATTTCGGGCTTGATGAATAAAGAAACGGAAAAAAAAGCCGGGTTCCGCAAACTCCGGCCAATATGGGAGTCCTATCAAGACCGGGTTCCGCAATCGCCTCTTACCAAAACGGATTGGAGTTTTCGTGCCATCCGGCCCGCCAATTATCCTTACAGGCGGCTGGCAGGACTCGCCCATTTGATTGTACGTCATGAAAAAATGGGAATGTTTGCGGACTTCGTCGGGACCTATCAAAAGATTCTCACTTCTTCCGGACAGGAAGTTCCCGACAAGAAAACCCTGGACTCCTTCAACGATTTTTTTTGTGTGGCCGCCGATGATTACTGGGCAAACCATTACACTCCCGATGGCAAGACTCTTCCGCAACTCCAGCAACTTGTCGGTTCAGCGCGGTCCCGCGAAATTATCATCAACATCGGTCTGCCCATCGGCTTGATCTTTGCGCGGGCGGGAAAATTCAAAGGACTGGAAACGGGGCTCAACACCCTCTTCCAAACCCCAAAGAATGCCAGCGATCACAAACTGCTCCGATTCATGAAACATTATATTTTTGGCAACAGGGAGGAAATGCTCCATGTATTGCACTCCGAAAAACAAAATCAGGGATTAATGCAGGTTTATCAGGATTTTTGCACCCAGAACCAGAATAATTGCCAGCATTGCCCGTTTCCGGATGTGATAAACAGATATTTTTCTTGAAAAAAACCGCGAAAAACGCATCTACCCCATTGCGCAATTGATCAATTTCCCCTAAAATCGACATCCCCCTTGATTGTCTTGAACTTTCGAGATAGAGTGATAGTTTACCCATTCAGTAATAAGGAATTACCGTTTTAATGGATCATTTAGACGAGCTGGAAAATCAAAGCATTTTCATCCTGCGCGAAGCTTATAAAAACTTCAAAAACCTGGCGATGCTGTGGTCGATCGGAAAAGACTCGACCATTCTGGTCTGGCTGGCGCGCAAGGCCTTTTTTGGCCATTGTCCTATTCCATTGGTTCACATTGACACCACCTTCAAAATTCCCGCTATGATTGAATATCGGGACCGGGTCGCTAAAGAATGGGGGCTGAACCTGGTGGTAGGCAAGAATCAGAAAGCGCTGGATGAGGGCATGAATCATGAAAAAGGACGGCTGGTTTGCTGTGAAGCATTAAAAACCCAGGGCCTGCAATGCATCATGGAAGAACACGGTTATACAGGGCTGATTCTGGGTATCCGCAGGGATGAAGAAGGCACCCGCGCTAAGGAACGCTATTTCTCGCCACGGGATAAAAACTTCGAATGGAATTTTAAGGACCAGCCCCCTGAATTGTGGGACCAGTATAAAACCAGTTTTTCCGAAGACACACATATCCGCATTCACCCAATCCTGCACTGGACAGAACTGAATGTCTGGGAATATATACTGAGGGAAAAGATCCCAATTATTGATCTCTATTTCGCCAATAAGGAAGGCAAGCGTTACCGGTCTCTGGGTTGCGCCCCTTGCACAGGCACCATTGACTCCACCGCTAAATCGGTGGAAGAAATCGTAGAGGAACTTAAAAACACCACCACATCAGAGCGCTCCGGAAGGGCACAGGACCAGGAAAACACCTATGCCATGCAAAAACTGCGAGCCCGAGGATATATGTAAATGGGCAATAACGGAAACGCTTCAGAACTTTCCAGCCGCCTTTTGCGGCTGGTCATTGTTGGTCATGTGGATCACGGGAAATCGACTCTGGTCGGTCGCCTGCTCTCTGACACCGGGACTCTGCCCGAAGGCAAGCTCGACTTTGTCCGCAGTATCTGCAAACAGCAGGGTAAGGAATTTGAGTTTGCCTTTTTGCTCGATGCCTTGGAAGAAGAGCAGGAACAGGGCATCACTATCGACACGTCACAGATTTTCTTCCATACCGCCCAACGTAAATACGTCATCATCGACGCGCCGGGTCATAAAGAGTTTTTGAAAAACATGGTGACCGGCGCCGCCGATGCCGAGGCCGCCCTTTTGCTGATTGATGCAAACGAAGGCGTGCAGGAACAATCGCGCAGACATGGGTACATTTTAAAACTGCTCGGGCTCACCCAGGTCGCGGTAGTGATCAATAAGATGGACCTCAAGGGTTATGACGAGCAGGTTTACAACAATATCAGAACCGAATACACCCATTTTCTTGATTCACTCGGGATTGAAGCGCGGGAGTTTATCCCCGTTTCTGCCAAACTCGGTGTCAACATCGCCACATTGAAAGATGAAATGCCCTGGTACAAGGGGCCAACGGTTTTAAGCATGCTCGACCAGTTCGAGAAAAAGCCGCCCCAAGATCATCTCCCCTTCCGGTTTCCGGTTCAGGATGTATATAAGTTTGACGAACGGCGCATTATCGCCGGGCGGGTGGAGTCGGGCAAATTGAAGACCGGAGACAGGGTCATCTTCTCCCCTTCCAACAAACAGGCGGTGGTGAAATCCATCGAGGCCTGGAGCGTGCCCCAAAAACCCTCTTTCGCGACCGCTTCCCAGTCCATCGGGTTTACCCTTGATGAGCAGATATTTGTCGAACGCGGAGATGTGTGCACTCTCATGGAGCAGTTGCCCATCGTCTCCACCACTTTCGATGCCAATGTTTTCTGGATGGGCAAACGCAATTTGGAAAAAGGCCGGAAGTTCGTCATCAAACTGAATACCCAGGAAGTAGAATGCGAAGTGGTTGAATTCAAAAAAGCCATCGATGCCTCTACTTTAGAAACCTTGTCCAATCAGGATTATATTGCCAAAAATGATGTTGCCGAACTGACTTTAAAAACACGCAAACCGGTAGCTTTTGACCTGTTCGGTTCCATCGCCAACACCGGCCGGTTTGTTTTGGTCGATGAATATGATGTCTGCGGCGGTGGAATCATCACCACCTACACTCCGGCGACCAAGACCGACAAACTCCGGGACGAGGTACGCACCAGAGATTTCAACTGGATCAAAAGCGAAATCAAACCAGAGGAAAGGGCCTATAGGAACGGACACCGGGCGGCGCTTATCCTTGTTACCGGCGATCCGGGCACCGGCAAGGGTCCGCTGGCCAGAACGCTCGAACACAGCTTGTTCCAGAATAATTTCCAGAGCTATTTGCTCGACCGCAGAAACGTTGACCTCGGAGTTGGAGCTGACTTGAATGATCCCAAAAGCAAGGGTGACGGAGAATCCTCCCGCAGGTTGGGCGAAGTGGCAAAACTTTTTCTCGATGCCGGTCATGTGGTGATTTCCACCAGCAATGCTTTCCACCAGGGAGACCAGGCCGACCTCAGGCTTTTGGCTAATCCGTATCAGGTGGTAGAAATTCAAGTGTCAGACCACTCATCGGGAGAACCCGACCTGGCTCTCTCCCTGGATGAAGCACAAAACCCCAAAGAAGCCGCCCTCAAAGTCCAGAACTTTCTCAAAGAAAAGAAAATTCTGTTGGGGCACAATTACTCCATCTGACCCTCCAGCGAGGGAGGCGGCACTGCCTTGCCCATAAGGCGGACGGAATACTCAAGCGCAATACTTTAATAAACTTCCCCCGGACAAGGGGTATTGAGAGGGTTCGCTCAAACCCTGGCAGTCGAGAAATAGGGATTGACATTAGCCCGGATATCGGGCATTAATAGCGTTCCTTAAAATTGGAAAAACCGGAGTTCGTCTCACCATGCCAAAAATCAAGGTCATCAACACAGAAACCAACGAAACCATTGATTTAAAAGCAGGTTATGGAGCAAACCTGAGAAAGGCCGCGCTCTATAATAATGCCGAGGTTTATAAAGGACTCAGCAAGTTCTTAAACTGCCATGGGCATGGCATGTGTGGGAAATGCGTGGTTGAAATCGAGCCGATGGAAAACGTCAACCCGCGCACAATTTTTGAGAACCTTCACAAACTCAAACCCCACCAGAAACTCGGTTGCCGCGTGAAAGTCTACGGTGATATCACCGTCAAAACCGCCATCGTCGACTAGCCCTTCGAGTACCCCCTTCGGTACTTTTCACTCTTCTTTATTCTTTAGAACAGCCGGGTCTTGTTGTTTTAGAATTCTTATGATTTCCACCGTGCCACCTTCAACCCTATAATAGATCGAATGCACACCGCACACGCTACGCCTGTATCCTTCGCGAATATAATCAACAGCGGGATAAAGCAGTGGTTGATGTGCCAACACTGAAAATCGTTGTTTGAGTTGATCGCGGTACCGATTTGACTGTTCAACACCGTAGCGGTCATCACCGTATTGTGCAATTTCTATCAAATCTTTTTTGGCACTTAGAGAAAGCCTATAATCAGCCATGCTTTGTTCTGTGGCGTTGCCTGGCTTCTTCCCAAATCCCGTCCACAGCGCAATCACTGAAACCACTCTGCTCGCCTTCAATCAATGCGGCGCGAATCGCTTCAATTTCAACAGAGGTTTCTTGTTCCCGAATTTGCCGCTCTCGGATCAACTCACGGATCACTTCGCTTTCGTTGCCGAAATGCCCGGTTTTAATCTGCGCCTTTATCCAACCGTCTTGTTTATCTGTAATCGATATGCTTTTTTTGACCATTGGCATTTTCTACCCTCCAAGGGATGGAGTAAACTATCCTACTTAGTAGGATAGTTTACTCCTGATCGGATTGGCAAGTTTTTTTAGCCATTTCCTTGGCAAGACCCCTATTAGTGACACATCGCCTTCATCTCCGACTTAAGGAGTTTTAAATGCGCAAAACAATCAGTAGCGGCAGGAGCACCAGCCCCATCGCGCTGAGGAAGGCATGGATCAGCACGTCCCAGCGTTTGCTGAACGGGACGAGTGTGATACAGTACAGACAGACCAAATAATCCAGCAGGGAGTTATCGTCGTGGGTCTGGTTCATGATCAGATAATAAACCAGGCAGAAAGCCAGGGTGTAAAACAGGAGCCGGTGGATTTTCAGGCTCTGGGCCGTCTTCTTCCTGAAAGCCATAAATAATCCCAGAAAGACATTGAAGATATAAAATCCAATCGCGGCCACCACCCAGACCAACGAAGGGGAGGAAGTTATTTTTGGGATGAGTGTGGGTTCCATTTACAGAGCACTTAAAAGAAGTTTTGTTTTTTAGCAACCTCCCCTGTCTCTCCTTATCAGGAGGGATTTTTTCGGAAGGGCATCTTAGCATGGACTTGAATTTGAAAAATCGAAAAGTAGTCATCACCGGAGCCGGTGATGGCATCGGCCGGGCCTTGGCTCTGGCTTTCGCCCGGGAAGGCGCCAATGTTGCCGCCTGCGCACGGAGCCAGGATCGTTTGGACGCCCTGTCCGATGAAATGGAGGGTGCCGGGCACCTTTTTACCTCCGCTGACCTCGCCACGGTGAAGGGTGTCGAGGCTTTTTATAAAAACGTGATGGAACAACTGGGCCAGGTCGATGTTCTGGTCAATAATGTCGGGGCAGTTTTAAAGCTCGCCAATTTTTATGAACTGACCGATCAGGACTGGGAAGACGCGTTTCAAATCAACCTGATGTCGGCCGTTCGTCTGAGCCGACACTGCATCCCCTCCCTGAAAAAATCAGCTTGCGCCAGAATCATTAATATTTCATCCATTGCGGCAAGCAGTCCGCAGGATGTATTCCCCCACTACAGTGCCATGAAGGCCGGGCTCTCGAACTTGACCGTTTCTCTGGCCCAGACCCTTGCACCGGATAAGATACTGGTCAACTCCATTTCTCCGGGGCCTGTGTGGAGTAAATCATGGGAAGATGAAGCGCGACATTCCGGGTCCGATTTCGAGCAGGCCAAAAAAGAAATCATGGAACAAACCGGCAAAACCATTCCTTTAAACCGAATGGGCATGCCGGAAGATTTAACCGGACTGGCCTTGTTCCTGGCTTCAGACTCATCGGCCTGGATCACAGCCACAAACTTTACTGTCGATGGCGGCATCACTCGGAACCCTTTTTAGGAGAAACACCGAATGACTGGAAAAACTAAATTTTCATGGAGCTTCGTATTGCTCATTTTTCTCAGTCTGCTCTCCGGGTGTTCGGTTTCCCACACCAGCAATCCTGACAAAATTCTGGTTAGTCAGGATTCCCCTATTTTTGATAAACGGTTCGAGGCCGTTTCACTCAAGGATATCAATCTGGATAATTTCTGGGATCATGGCGATCCATCCGATGACCGTGAACCCGTTCCCCTGGACAACCATACTTTTTCCCGCATCACCGAGAAGGTAAAACAGGCCGTGGTGAATATTTACACCATTCGACTGGAGGAACGCGATGCAAAATTCGGAATCGCGCCCAATGACCTTTTGCCGATACGGATTCCTCTTGTTTCCGCCATTCTTGATATCGTTCCCTTTCAGGTTCCCATTCCATACAAGGAGGAAGGATTTAGCCTGGGGTCGGGCTTCCTGATTAACCGGGAAGGCTACATCCTTACAAATGCCCACGTGATTTCCAATTCCGTCAATATTCGTGTTGTGCTGTCTGAGGGGAAAATAGAATACCCCGCCAAGATCATTGGCATAGACCGCATGACCGATACCGCCCTGATAAAAATTGAGCCGGACTTCTCTCCCACCGTTTTACCCTTCGGCGATTCCGACAAACTTAAAATGGGCGAGATGGTTCTTGCCATGGGGAATCCACTGGGGTTTCAGCATTCCGTAACATCCGGGCTGATCAGCGCCAAGGAGAGAATTGCCCCCCATTCCGGAGACCGCTACACAAACTTTCTGCAAACCGACTCAGCCATCAATCCCGGCAGTAGCGGAGGACCTCTTGTCAACCTCTACGGGGAAGTGGTGGGCATCAATACAGCAATTATTGAGCAGGCCCAGTTGATCGGATTCGCGATTCCCATCAACACGGTAAAAGATGTGATGGGAATGCTGATCATTGGCAAAACGGAAAGGGGCTGGTTCGGTGCCCAAGCCGCACCGATCACGCCCGATGAGGCTCTGGCGTTAAAATACCCCGAACCGGAGGGAATGATTATCAAAGGCGTAGAAAAAGACAGCCCGGCTGAAAAGTCCGGCTTGAAAATAAATGACATAATCACCCAGTTTAATAAAGAGCCTATCCCCAATCTGGCTATCTTACGGCGCAAACTGCTGGCCCTCGTCCCCGAACAGGAAATTCATTTAACCATCTTCAGGGACGAAAAAACCTTCGAGGTTTCCAGCACTTTGGCCCACAAAAAACCTGCCGAGGAAGTAGAAGCCGAACCAGCCTCCTGAATTTCTGGTCACGTTTTAACCAGAGTCACCCGACTTGCGTTTTAGGGAAAGTCGCAGTATTCTTCCTATTGAATGCAGTTTTTTCTTGCAAGACTCTTCACCAACTTTAAAAACGAACCCAACTTAAAATGCCCATTAATCCACAAATCTTTCGTGAGTATGATATCCGCGGGGTCGTTGGCCAGGACCTCACCCCCGAAACTGTTAAACAGATCGGCCTGGCCATCGGCACTTACATGAAACGTCTGGGAGGAAAATCCCTGGTATTAGGAAGGGATGTTCGCACCAGCTCAGTGGAATTCCGCGATATTTTATCCAAAGCCCTGAACTCCACCGGGTGCGATGTTGTGGATATTGGAATGGTGCCCACACCCGTTTCCTATTTTGCCCTCCATCATCTTAAAGCCGATGGCGGCGTGATGATCACCGGTAGCCACAATCCGCCGGAGTTCAATGGCTTCAAGATCAGCCTGGGGCAACACAGTCTTTATGGCGAAAAAATTCAGGAACTGAAAGGCTTGATCGAGGCTGAGGATTTTGAAACTGGATCAGGAAAAATCGAGCAGACTGATGTTCTCGAACCTTATATGGAGAATATACTCTCCATCATAAATATCCCCAGAAAAGTTAAAGTTGTGGTCGATGGCGGTAATGGGTGCTTCGGTATTGTCGGCCCGCAACTGCTGAAAAGACTTGGCCTGGAACCCATAGAAATTTTTTGTGAACCCGATGGCACCTTCCCCAACCATCACCCCGACCCCACGGTTGAGAAAAACCTGAAAGGGCTGATCGAAAGAGTCCGCGCCGAAAACGCGGAACTGGGTATCGGGTTTGACGGTGATGCCGACCGCATTGGCGTGGTAGATGAAAAAGGCAATATTTTATGGGGGGACCAGCTACTGACCATTTTCGCCCGGGACATTTTATCAAGGAATCCCGGTGCCACCATTGTGGGTGAAGTCAAATGTTCGCAAAACCTGTATCAGGATATTAAAAACCACGGCGGCATTCCGGTCATGGCACCAGCAGGCCATTCCCTGATCAAAAAGAAAATGAAAGAGACCGGTGCGCTTCTTGCCGGGGAAATGAGCGGCCACGTCTGTTTCGCTGATAATTATTTGGGATTCGATGACGCAGTGTTTGCCGCGGGCCGCATCTTACAAATCGTGGCGCAGTCCAGCATGAAGGTTTCTGAAATGCTCGCCGATCTTCCCAAAACAGCCTACACGCCGGAAATTCGCATCGACTGCCCGGATGATAAAAAGTTTGAAATCGTCCGTGAGTTGACAGAAATTTTCAGGGGCCTGTACGAAGTCATTGACATTGATGGAGTGCGTGTCAACTTTGGCGATGGCTGGGCATTGATTCGCGCCTCCAACACCCAACCGGTGTTAGTGCTGAGGTTTGAGGCTGAGACTCAGGACCGTCTTGAAGAACTGGTGGGCATCGTCAAAACACAGATGGATAAATACCAACCCGTGGTCCAGTTTGATTACCGGCCAGCGTGACGCTGAATTCCATTAGCGATAGAGTTATCACGGCTTAGCAGGCTATTGGGGTTATCAACCATGATTAAAAAATATCTCCACACCCGATTTCGTGTCTCCGACATGGAGAAGTCCGTCCGGTTTTACAGGGATGTCCTGGGCATGGAAGTCCTTGAGCAAAAAACTTCGCCGCGTGGGTCAATTCTGGTGTTCCTGCGTTTTCCCGCTACAGATTGCGAACTGGAGTTGTGCTCGTTTCCCAATTCGGGAAAGGTAGAAGTACCCGAAGACCTTGTTCACCTGGCCTTTGAAGTCGAAAACCTGGATAACTGCATCTTCAAGCTGGAACACGCCCGGGTTCCTATCACCGAAGGGCCGATAGAAACTTCAAACGGCACCCGTTTCATTTTCACTGAAGACCCGGACAAATACGAAATTGAATTGATGCAGTGCCCCCACACCTAGCAATGCCTTGTTTAGCAAACAAAAGTGTCCTCGGTAAAACAAGCTATTTCTGTAGTGGGTTATTTTATTATCATTCCCGCGTAACCCACGACATGCTCCATATCTCCGCTGACTTCTCCCGAAGTCATGTACTTGACCAATTCGGCTTCTTTGGCACCCAGGCTTTCAGAGCATAACAACATAACGGTGACCGGGTTGACCCCGCACATGGTGATCTTTTTTGACTGCACCGTCTCATATAAGCCAACCGGGTCGCGGTTTTGAATACAAGAAATGGCCATGCGGTCTTTAACCCCCGCGCTATCATGCGATTCATAATGCGTCATGTCTGAGCTTGCAACCACTAAAACAGGTTTCCCCAACCGGTTCACCGCCCGTACAATGCCTTCGCTGAGTTCCTTGCAGACCGAAATTTTCATCCTCATTAGACAAATTGGTACAATTTGAAAGTCCTTTTTAAAATATTGCAGAAACGGTAATTGGGTTTCCAGGGAATGCTCAAACTGGTGTGCGGAAGAATCCCGTTTTGCTATGAACGTTTCTTCACATATAGCGTTTGCCAGTTCTGCGTCGACAGCAATGTCACCCATCGGCATGGCCCAGGCCCCCTCTGTCATAACCGCCACGGCCTCACCATGACCAGTATGGTTAGGGCCGATTATGATAACCGTGTCCGGAATTTCTATACGCGAATAGACCGCCCCTGCCACATCCCCGGAATACATAAACCCGGCATGCGGCGCAACAATGCCCAGAGCCGGACTCTTCTTCGCCTTCAGGTCAATATGGGCCTCCACTTCCCGGACCAAAGCCTCCCGCTGGGCAGGATAAAACCTGCCTGCCACCGCTGGCTGGCGTTTTTTGGGACCCGCTTTATGCGAAAATATCATTTCCGAATCTCGCCCGTCATCGGCACAAACACCACCCCGGCGATAAATTTCTCTGTCAGGCTTCCATCATCCTGCTTGGTGAGCACCATCAGGTCCTGCGACAAACCCGTCCTTCCCAGGGGAAGAACCATCCTGCCGCCAACCTTCAACTGCTCAACCAACCGTTGCGGTATTTTAGGTGCCGCCGCAGTAATGAGAATTGCATCAAATGGGGATTTTTCCTGCCACCCTTGATAACCATCGCCATGCCTGACGGTCACATTGTTATAGCCCAACTCTTTGAGCCTGCTCTCTGCCATGCGGGCCAGGGGCTCAACAATCTCGATGGTATAAACCTCCTTGACGATTTCCGCCAACACTGCTGATTGGTAAGCCGAACCTGTGCCGATCTCCAAAACACGATCATCGGCCTTCAACGTTGCGCTCTGGGTCATCAGGGCAACAATATAGGGTTGGGAAATGGTCTGGTTTTCTTTTATGGGGAGGGCGCGGTCGGAATAAGCCCGGTTTAGATATCCGGGCTCCACAAACAGGTGGCGGGGTACTTTAAGCATAGCCTGCAAAACAGACTTGTCATGGATGCCGCGACGCTTGATCTGGTCCTCAACCATCTCTTTCCGGGCAAACTCAAAATCTGGAGAAAGACCGTGCTTAGGCATAGAGAACGCCGAACAGAAGACAGGGACCAGAAAAAGAAAAAATGCCTTAAAAAATGAGCCCGTTTTTCTTGAGCCACTCCTGGGCATCGAATTTTTGGTTGGCGAATTCCTGAAACTCGATCTCTTTTTTAGAAAGTTTCCGTCCATCGATGAACTGCGGCTTTTTTGAAAACTTTTTACTCCGGCGCTTCTTGGGCGCGGGCCGCTCCTCTGTGAGTTCCTCTTCAACTTCCAGTTCCAGTGAATCGGTCAACACTTCCATCTTAAGAACTAACACCATGAAACTCTTGGGGCAGATATTGTCATCTTTCTGGATTTCAGAAACAATCTTTTTAACTTTGGGTGAAGTCATGACCGCTTCGGTGATCGCCTTGGATAACTTTTCAAAACTTCGCTCGGACCCATCGGAGTCACTCATAAATCCCCCTTTCAGTTTCCTGATAAAAAATGCTCAATCAAACAGGTAATTCGTTTCTTTGTCTAACCTTAAACCCCTCCCGCCATCTTGTCAAGCCGGGATGCCCGGAGCCAATTTGCCACGGCCTTTTCTGCTTGCAATTGGCTCTGGCGGGGAAAAATGAAACCTTTCGTCAATATAAAGGAACCGAAGAGTCAATTTTCTCCGACCATTCATTGATTCCCCCCCGCATGCTCTTGAGGTTACGAAATCCCATTTTCTCCATTGCTTTCAATGCTTTCATTGAGCGCACCCCGGCCTTGCAATGAAGCACAATTTCGTCCTCCAGGTTCAGCCCATTCAGGCGTGCAGGATCCTTGGCCTCAATGTCGCCAAGTGGAATCAGGGTCGCCCCTTCAATTTTGCAGATATCGTATTCGGACGGTTCCCGAACATCAATCAGCTTGAACGCATGCTTCGCATCCAGCATTTGCTTGACCTGCTCCACAGCAATTTCCAGGTCAGCGGCAGGCTCTTCAACCGGCATTATGCCGCAGAACTGTTCATAGTCGACCAACTCCGTGATGGTCGGGTTGTCACCGCAGATGGGGCAGGACGGGTCCTTGCGTAATTTCATTTCCCTGAACTTCATCGACAAGGCATCGAACAGCAAAAGTCGTCCTACCAGTGAATCGCCCACACCCAGTATCAGCTTGACAACTTCGTTGGCCTGGAGCAACCCAACTATACCCGGCAGAATTCCAATTACCCCGCCCTCGGCACAACTAGGTACCAGACCAGGTGGTGGCGGTGCAGGATAAAGACAACGGTAGCAGGGCCCCACTCGGGAATCGAACACCGAGGCCTGGCCTTCAAAGCGCAGGATACATCCATATATATAAGGTTTCTTCAACAACACGCAGGCATCACTGGCCAGATAACGGGTGGGGAAATTGTCTGTACCATCAACAATAATGTCGTAGTCGGCAAAAATCTCCATCACGTTTTCCGAAGACAAACGCGTGTTGTAGGTAGTGACATTGATACTGGAATTCAGGTCGGCAATGCGGGCCTTGGCCGAATCCACTTTCAGCGTCCCGACTGTAGATTCCCCATGCACTACCTGTCTTTGGAGG
>PCTK01000030.1:14758-17121 GCA_002786505.1 Nitrospinae bacterium CG22_combo_CG10-13_8_21_14_all_47_10
CTATCAGCCCCAAGTGCCCAACTCCTGCCGCCGCTAAATAAAGAGCCAGCGGTGAACCCAACCCGCCAGTGCCTATCAAAAGCACCTTGGAATTACAGATTTTTTCCTGTCCCTCAACCCCCACCTCCGGCAAAAGCAGGTGCCGACTGTAACGGTTGATCTGATCCTGTGTTAAAGCCATAACGTACAATCCTTTAAAAAACGGTCACAATTCCCCTATAGTATTCGTTAGATTCAATTCTACCAGAAAAGATTCCCCAAGGGGCGATTCATGAATCGCCCCTACGGTGGTGGTGATCGCGCGTCATGCGCTACCCTCCACCAGTTTTTCACCATCCTGTTAGCATTCATTAAAAGCCTGTTCAAATCCGGCAATCGAGCCTTCGATGACCGAGTCCGGCAAACAATAGGAAATACGGAAATATCCCGGCAGGCCAAATCCCCTGCCCGGCACCACCAGCACCTTTTTCTCAGCCAGCTTTTTGACAAACGCCACCTCATCCTCCAGGGGAGATTTCGGGAAAAAGTAAAAGGCACCCTGCGGTTTTACCACCTGATAACCGATCCGGGTCAGTTCCTTATATAAATAGTCGCGTTTTTTGCGATATTGTTCCACATCCACCGTTACCCCTTGCGCCTGTTTCACTACACGCTGAATGAGTGCCGGAGCGTTGACGAATCCCAACACCCGGTTGCAGAAAATAAGCCCCGCCATGAGTGGCCCGGCAGACTCACATTGGGGATGCACCGCCACAAAACCGATGCGCTCCCCAGGCAAGGCAATGTCTTTTGAATGCGAGGTGATGTAAATACTGTCCCGGTAAAACTCCATGATGTTCGGCGCTTCCACCCCATCAAACGTGATCTTTTTATACGGGTCATCCGAGATCAGGTAAATGGTTTTACCAAGCCTGTCTGAATGCGCTTTTAAAACATTCGCTAACTCCTGCAATTCTTCCCGCGAATAAACCACCCCGGTCGGGTTGTTCGGTGAGTTGATGATGACCGCTTTGGTTTTTTCGTTGATCGCGCTTTTTAAAGCTGAAAAATCGAGCCTGAAATCATCCAGTGTGGCCACCGCCACCGCCTTGCCGCCGTGGTTATCCGCATAAAACAGGTACTCCACAAAATAAGGCGTGAAGACAATGACTTCATCACCCGGATCAAGCAGGGCTTTTAAAGTGATGTTGAGCCCGCCCGCCGCGCCACACACCATGACCACATCGCTGGCCGAAAGTGTCACCTTGCATTCAGGAGATAAAGACTCGGCAATCGCCGCACGCACATCGGCGAACCCGGCATTAGGCATGTAGCGATGCAATCCGGGCGACTCATCGCTCGCGCTTTCGATCAAGGCCTTTCGGACTTCCGCCGGTGGTTCCATCACCGGGTTGCCCAAAGACAGGTCGAATACATTGTCCTCGCCAAACTCTTTTTTCAGCCGGATGCCTTCCTCAAACATTTTGCGAATCCAGGAAGAGTTTTCCATGAACCCCACAACTTTTTGCGATATCGCCATTTCAAAACTCCATATAAAACTCGTGCAGGACGGCACTATATTTATTCTGTCGGATGCCAAACCCATTCCTATCATATTCCCCCGGCAGGATCAACGCCCACTGGCCATGTCGGCAGTAAGACTTTTCCCGTAAGTCGCCAACACAGTTTGAGCGCAAGATAAGGATATGGCTCATTGCCTGCGGAGGCTCTCCGCGTTATATTGGATCGAACTATTTTTCTAATTTCCTTTTATGTCATGCCGACTCCAATCATTCAATTCATTGATGTTTTCAAATCTTACCAGAACGGATCGCAACCGGTCACCGCATTGAAAGAGGTGAACCTGAGCCTTGATGCCGGGGACTTCGTAACCATCATGGGTCCAAGCGGTGGAGGAAAAACCACTTTACTCAACCTTCTAGCCGGACTCGACCTGCCCGACCAGGGACAGATCATCCTCAACGGCCGCAAGATTTCCGATTTTTCAGATCATGAATTAACCCTGCTCCGACGAAAAGAGATCGGTTTCGTATTCCAGTTTTTCAATCTCATGCCCACCCTCACGGTGATGGAAAATGTGGAATTGCCTTTACTCCTGGCCCATTCATCCCGGACCGATGGCCAACGCATTAAAACCCTTCTCGACTATGTCGGACTCTGGCACCGGGCCGACTCCTTCCCCGCCGAACTTTCGGGAGGGGAAATGCAACGGGTCGCTATCGCCCGTGCTCTCGTGCACCAGCCCGTCATCCTTCTCGCCGATGAGCCTACCGGCAACCTTGACTCCGAAAACGGACTAAGGATCATCGACCTAATGCGGCAAGCGGCCGCCGACTTTCAAACAACAGTGGTCATGGTTACCC
>PCTK01000030.1:17210-18156 GCA_002786505.1 Nitrospinae bacterium CG22_combo_CG10-13_8_21_14_all_47_10
TCAGGTTGCGGCCATCGGCAACCGCCATTTCGAAATCCGCGACGGCAAACTGACCGACCTCACAGCATGAGTTTTCTGCTTTATTTTAAAGACCTGTTCATCGCGCTCATCCTGCGCCCACTATTGCGCGACCCGTTTCGCACCGCCATCACCATCCTTGGTGTAGCTGTCGGAGTCGCCGTATTTCTCAGTATTCGTCTGGCCAACCAGCAAACCATGATGTCGTTCACCGAAAGTGTGGACCTGGTTTTAGGCAGAGCCGATGCGGTCATCCGGGTTGAAGGCATGGACTTCGATGAGTCAGTTTTTGAAAAACTCCACGCCCTCAGACAGGAGGTCAAAGCCTACCCGGTTATTGAGGGATATGGGGTCGAGTCCACCAGCGGCGAAGTGGTTGAAATTATAGGAACGGACTTATTACAAGATAGCGGCATTCGCGATTTTTCCATCAAAACAGTGGAAAAAGACCTGAAAGGTTTATTGCCTCTCATATTAGATCCATCAGGAATTATCCTTCCTGAAAAATTTGTGCCGGGAACCCGGTTTGCCCCTGGAGACACCATCCAGTTTTTAATCAAGGGAAAAGTTAAAACTCTCAACGTCAACGCAGTTCTGGAGGACAAGGGAATCGCCAAAGCCTTGAACGGGAATTTCGCCCTGATGGATATTGCCGCGGCGCAAAACGCGTTTGAAAAAACCGGGCGGCTGGATCGCATCGACATTCAGTTTTTAGGCTCCAACGATTTCGAGTCCATGCAGAGAAAAATCGCATCCCTGCTTCCCGCACACATGAAGGTGGAGCGCCCACAACGCAAGAACAAGCAAGTTGGAAAAATGTTGCAGGCGTTTCAATATAACCTGACCGCCTTAAGCTTCGTGGCGCTACTGGTCGCCCTCTACCTGATCTATAACATGATCGCACTTTCGGTCGTGCGCCGACGAGTAG
>PCTK01000030.1:18213-20405 GCA_002786505.1 Nitrospinae bacterium CG22_combo_CG10-13_8_21_14_all_47_10
TTCTGGAAGCCGGAGTCATCGGTGCCATCGGTTCAGTACTGGGGATTGGACTGGGATATTTTTTCGCCCAGTTTTCTCTGGATGCCGTTTCCCTCACCGTCAACAATCTTTACGCGCCGAGTTATGTCACAGAAGTAGATTTTCAGTGGACCAGTATGGGCCCCTATTTCGTTTTGGGTGTTGCCCTTAGTTTTATATCCGCCCTGATCCCCGCCTGGGACGCGGCCACCACCCCACCCACATCAGTCATGCGACGAGGCAGTTATGATCTTAAACTGTTTCGCGGGAGCCGCGGACTGAACATGACCGCTCTGCTCGTGGTTCTTTTCTCCGCGCTTTGCACACAACTTCCGCCGATCAACCACTTCCCCTATTTCGGATTTCTTTCGGTATTCTTAATCATTCTCGGCCTTTCCCTGTTAACGCCCGCAGTTTTGTTGTGGTCCCGCGACCGACTGCATTTCTTTTGCAAGAACCAGTTTGGGGGAGAGGGCCTGCTGGCCTGCATGAACCTGTCGCAAAATGTTGGACGCAACGCGCTTGCCGTCTCATCCCTGGCCATTGCGTTCATGATGGTCATCAGCATGTCGATCATGGTGCATAGCTTCCGTCAAACGGTGATCGTGTGGATCGACCAGACTTTGCGGGCTGACCTGTTTGTCCGCGTAGCCGGTGGACGCGATATCGACTACCAACATACCCTGCCCTCAGAATCGGTAAAAAAACTGGAATCATTAAAAGGTATTGCCGCCGTCGATCAGTTCCGTGCCCTCGACATCACTTACAACGATCTGCCCGTGGTACTGGCCACCGGTGATTTTTCTGTGCTCTCCCAATACGGCAATCTCGTGATTAAAACCGGGCCTCCCGCGCAGGAACTTGCCCGCGTCATGGTCGGCAAGAACCGGGCCATGGTTTCCGAAGCCTTTTCACTCAAACATAAGGTAAATGTCGGAAACATTATTGAACTGCAAACTCCTAACGGTGTGGCCCAAATGGAAGTCGCCGCCATCTATTTCGATTATTCCCGCGAACGCGGCTACATCATTCTTGATCGCACTACATTTTCAAACTATTACCGGGAAACTGGGATCAACAGCTTTGTCATTTATCTTGAAGATAAAACCCGGCTGGACTCCATACGGAGAGAAATCCTTGAAACGTTAAAGGACCACCGACTCATCATCCGTTCCAATTCCGAATTAAAAAATCAGGTTCTCGAAGTTTTCGACAAAACCTTCGCCATCACCTACTCGTTGGAAATCATCGCCATACTGGTGGCGGTACTTGGACTTTTCAACACCCTGGTTTCTCTGATTCTTGAGCGCAAGCGGGAAATAGGAATCCTGAGATTCCTCGGCGCGTTCACGGGACAAATCAAACGTATGGTATTGATCGAAGCGGGGATACTGGGGCTGATCGGCTCGGTGATGGGGTTTATAGCCGGAGTGGTGGTTTCCTACATCCTGATCTTTGTGATAAACAAACAGTCCTTCGGCTGGACCATTCAGGTGCACTTCCCCTACCTGTTCATCCTGGTGATGGTGACACTGTTCTGGGGAATTTCGCTCCTATCCGGACTCTATCCCGCAAAACTGGCGGAAAAACTCAATCCCAAGGAAGCGGTGCGGGTGGAGTGATCAGCGATTGGAAATAGCCAAAAACCTGCTTTATTTGTTATTCAAATGAAATACTTCAACAGTGGAGATTCTTCACTTCGTTCAGAATGACATTCAAAAAAATCTATTTTGTCATTCTGAGGAGCCCATTTCTTTGGGTGACGAAGAATCTCTCTCCGCAAACCAGTTACAACTTAAATCATCCCATCCAGGGTTCGTGGATTCGATTAACGCAATTTTCTTTTGCCGCACCCAACCTTTAATTTCCTTTTCCCTTGCAATAGCCTGTTTTACCTCGGTAGTATCTTCAAAATAGACTAATCTGGTCAGATTATAGCGTTTTGCAAAACCTGGAATTATTTTATGTTTATGCTCATATATTCTACGTTCAAGGTCATTAGTCATACCCGTATAGAGAGTCTTTGACGCATTTGCCAAAATATAAACATAATATCTTTTCATAAATGAAATACCTCAACAGTAGAGATTCTTCACTTCGTTCAGAATGACACCCATCGTTCAGAATGACATTCAAAAAACTCTATTTTGTCATTCAAATGAAATACCTCAACA
>PCTK01000238.1:0-803 GCA_002786505.1 Nitrospinae bacterium CG22_combo_CG10-13_8_21_14_all_47_10
GTGGTATTTCACCTTAGCTTTCGTGCCCGGAACGGGTAATCTCGGGGTTGTGCAAAGCCCCCCTTGATAGGGGGGAATTATTTTAGAACCTCCCCCTTGCTGATAAGGGCACGTGATATTTTACCTAAACCTTCGTGCCCGCATTATATTTTTCCATAGACTTTGTGCCCCGGGGTAGAACGGGTAGAGTAGAATGGGTACTTTAACAAAGAGGGGGTAAAAAATTTGCCACCGACGGTTCGCCGGTTAGGAGTCCGCTTTAAGGATTGCGTCAATTTCGTCGCAGGTCTTCTTCACTTCCTTCGCTGAGTTATCCAACGCCGCCTTCTCTTCATCGGTCATTTTCAGTTCTATGACTTTTTCGATTCCGTGGATGCCCATCATGACGGGAACGCCGAAGAAAATTCCACTCCAGCCGTATTCGCCTTCCAGATAAGCGGTACAAGGCAGGATGCGGCGTTTGTCCAGCAAAATTGCTTCGATCATTTTCACAACAGAAGCACCCGGCGCATAGAAAGCGCTACCGGTTTTAAGCAATGAAACGATTTCCGCCCCACCTTTTCGTGCGCGTTCGACCACTCGCTCAATCTGTTCCTCGGTCATCAGTTCGGTGATTGAAATCCCCGATACAGTGGTGTAACGGGGAAGCGGAACCATGGAGTCACCGTGCCCACCCAGAACCATCGCATCCACATCCACCAGTGAGCACCCCAACTCCAGCGAAACAAAAGTCCGCAATCGGGCTGAGTCGAGCACGCCAGCCATGCCAATGATCTTGTTCTTGGGCAGGTTGCCGGTTTTTT
>PCTK01000238.1:812-2379 GCA_002786505.1 Nitrospinae bacterium CG22_combo_CG10-13_8_21_14_all_47_10
ACACCATCGCGTCAAGCGGATTCGACACCACAATGATAATCGGACTGCGGGAATGCTCCATGATCTGCTCCGTCACCGACCGCACAATTTTCGCATTGATGGCAAGAAGATCTTCGCGACTCATGCCCGGCTTGCGCGGGAGCCCGGCCGTGATCACCACGATATCGGAGTTGGCCGTATCTTTATAATCGTTGGTTCCTGTCACCAGGCTATCGAAAACCTGTAGACAACTCGACTCCTGCAGGTCCAGTGCTTTACCTTGAGGCACGCCCTCGACAATATCAATGATCACCACATCGCCAAGGTTTTTATAAGCTGTCAACTGGGCAACGGTAGCCCCAACCTGACCCGCACCGACTACCGTGATTTTCTTTCTTGCGCTTGACATAAAGTTCCCTCACATAAAAGCAAACCTGAACCAGGTTTGATCTGTTATTGACCGCTCGGCGTTAACCGCCATTTACAATGGCCAGACTTATTGATTCAAGCTATCCAGTATTTTATTGAAGGTCGCGCTCGGGCGCATCGCCGCCGCCGCCTTTGCAGGGTCGGGGTGATAATAACCACCGATATCCTTAGGCTGGCCTTTGGAAGCGTTCAACTCTTCAATGATCGTATTTAGCTTGGACTCAAGTTCCTGAGCCACGGGAGTAAACCGTGCTTTAAGGTCGGCATCATCATTTTGACCAGCCAGCTCCTGCGCCCAATACAAAGTTTCGTAAACATGGGTACCGGCATTATCCAACTGACCAACCTCACGGCCTGGGGATTTTTTGTTTTCCATCAGTTTGCCGGTAGCCCGGTCCAGCGTTTCCGCCAATACTTGCGCTTTAGCATTACCCTTGGCCCGGGCCAGATGTGCCAGGGACTCAGAGAGCGCCAGAAATTCGCCAAGAGATTCCCACCGCAAATGCCCTTCTTTGACAAACTGCTGGACATGCTTTGGTGCTGACCCGCCTGCCCCGGTCTCGAAAAGTCCGCCCCCATTAATAAGCGGTACAATGGACAACATTTTCGCGCTGGTGCCAAGCTCCAGAATTGGGAACAAGTCGGTCAGGTAATCCCGCAGAACGTTGCCCGTTGCGGAAATGGTATCCTTACCTTCTTTAGCGCGTTTGAGGGAGTGGTTCATCGCGTCCACCGGTGACATGATCTGGATGTCAAGACCGTTGGTATCGTGATCCTTCAAGTAGAGGTTCACTTTTTTAATCATCTCGGCATCGTGCGCCCGGTTTTTATCCAGCCAGAAAACAACAGGTGTCGCAGAAAGTCGGGCTCTATTGACCGCCAGTTTGACCCAGTCCCGGATTGCAATATCTTTTACCTGACAACCGCGGAAGATATCTCCCTCTTCCACATCAAACTCATGCATTACCTTTCCAGCGCCATCCAGCATACGGATGGTACCGTTTCCGGTTGCTTCAAATGTTTTGTCATGAGAACCATATTCTTCAGCCTTCTGCGCCATCAAGCCAACATTGGGAACCGTGCCCATCGTGGTGGGATCAAATTCGCCATTTTCTCGACAAAAATCGATCGCCGACTGATAAATACCGGCATAACTGCT
>PCTK01000238.1:2402-16950 GCA_002786505.1 Nitrospinae bacterium CG22_combo_CG10-13_8_21_14_all_47_10
CGTGTTCCTTGCCATCCGCGCCCCACATTTTCCCGGAGGCACGAATCGTGGCGGCCATGGAAGCATCGACAATGATATCACTCGGAACATGTAAATTCGTGATGCCCTTGTCCGAGTCCACCATTGCCAGATCCGGCCCATTTTCAATGCAAGCCTGGATATCCGCTTCGATTGCTTTCTGCTGGTCTTCAGGCAAACTTTTTATCTTGGAATAAACATCGCCTAACCCGTTATTGGCGTTGACGCCCAGCTTTTTGAAAGTGCCCGCATGCTTTTCAAACACATCGGCAAAATAAACCGTAACTCCGTGACCAAAGATGACGGGATCGGAAATTTTCATCATCGTGGCTTTCATGTGCAGGGATAGCAACACACCCTGTTTTTTTGCTGTCGCTACAGCTTCCTTCAAAAACGCACGCAAAGCTTGTCGGCTCATTTTGGTGGCATCGACGATATCGCCGACATCATAAGAAACTTTATCCTTCAATACCGTGGTGTTCCCATCCGCACCAACAAACTCAATCTTACCGTTTCCGACCATAGCATCCGTAATGGTCACAGATTTTTCATTGGAGCAAAAATCCCCATCCTGCATGGTTGCCACATTTGTTTTAGAATCTTTGGACCATTTGCCCATTTTATGCGGATTGCTCTTTGCGTAGTTCTTGACCGAAACGGAGGCTCTGCGGTCCGAGTTTCCTTGCCGCAAAACCGGGTTAACCGCGCTTCCCTTAACCTTGTCATATTTGGCTTTAATGGCCTTTTCTTCCTCACTCTTGGGGTCGGCAGGATAATCAGGAAGATCATAACCCTGAGACCGCAACTCTTTGATGGCCGCCTCTATCTGAGGGTTGGATGCGCTGATATTCGGGAGTTTGATGACATTAGCATCGGGGTCAAGCACCAGTTCCCCCAGCAAGGACAGGTCGTCCGGTTGCTGTTGTTCCGGCTTAAGCCTCTCTGGAAACTGGGCAATGATCCTGCCAGCGAGAGAGATATCCTTGGTCCCAACATTAACACCGGCCACATGGGTGAAAGACTGTATGATAGGAAGAAGTGATCCGCTTGCAAGTTCAGGTGCTTCATCTACTTTTGTATAGATAATATCTGGCTGTTCTGACATCGTTTTTCCCCAAAAAATTATATTGCTTAATTATGAGTCAATTACAAAAACCATCAAATCTCGAATGGCATGTAATTACAGGTACGCGGCGCAAAAAGTACGTTAGAAGAACGGCTAAGCTAAATTATTACCCCCTGCTTGTCAAGCAATTTTGGCTGAACAATTTCCCCAAAAATCACTGTAAAACGGAGCAGGGCAGGACGCCGCCAAAGTAGTCAGGGAAAGCCCTATAATAAGGTAATTTTAAGAGCCCTCAATGTACATTGCTGAATGTTTGATATAATTGTTTTAAAAACGATCTCGCTTCTGATTTTTTGCCTATGATAAATTCCGAAAAAAACTACCGGCTGGCGATTGATTTCAGCCAGGTACAAAATATCCCTGCCGACCCCAGGCAGAGACTGCCTTATTTTCAAGCCTTTAAAAAGTTATTGCAGGATGAGAAGGAAAAAATCAAGGGTTGGCATCGTACGGGAACTGGCGGGCGCGAAATCATTCAAGCCCACACCAGCCTGGTCGATGAGGTTATCCGACAAGTCCTCCTTTCCATGACACGGCTGGACGTTTATGCCGGAGCCAATGTGCTGGAAGATTTTTCCCTCATCGCGGTGGGGGGCTATGGCAGGGGAGAACTTAACCCGCTTTCGGATATCGACTTGTTATTTCTTCTTTCCGAGAAAACTAAACCTCTCACCAAAACTTTTATCCAGGATACACTGTCGGTAATTTGGGGATTCGGCATGGAAATCGGACACAGTTCACGCACCATTAAGGATTGCGTAAAGCTTGCCCGGGAAGATCTGACGATCAAAACCTCCATGATTGAGACCCGGTTTCTCATTGGCAACCAGACAACTTACGACAAGTTTTACAATGCCATCCATAAAAATGTTCTACAAAAACATGTAAAACAATTCTTAAACTCAAAGTTAAAAGAAAAATACACCCGGTACGGCCAAGGTGACGGAGTGGTGTGCCACCCCGAACCAGATATTAAAAATGGGCCAGGAGGATTGCGGGACTATCACAATGCCCTGTGGGCCATTGCTGTTCGCTATGGATGTCACTCGCTCCGGGAAATTAATGAGCCCCATGTTCTTTCCCATCAAGAAATTGAGTCGCTCTATCATTCTGTCGATTTTTCACTGCGAGTCCGTAATGAACTCCATTACCTGACCGGAAAAAAAACCGATGTGCTGACTTTTGACCTCCAGAAAAAACTGGCCGCCAATCTTGGATACCTGTCATCCACTGGCGGTCACCCGGTTGAAGAGTTCATGCGTGACTATTATCTGCACGCCACTAATATCTACCACTTTTCGCAAAACCTTTTTGAACACTGCCGACAACCAAAAAGGTCGTTCAAAAAAGTAATCTCCTCACTAACCAAAAAGTCAGTGGGTCATGGATTCCATGTTTCAGATTCTTCCCTGATTTATGGCGGTGACGCGAAAGATGATTTCAAAAAAGACGGATCGCTGTTATTGACTGCCCTGAAGCTTTGCAGAAAATATCAGGTCGCGCCTGACTACAAGCTTCAGCGGCAAATGCGGCTGGACCACAACCTCGTTAACGCGCAATTCATGAAAGGGGGAGAGGCCCGGGATTTCCTGTTCTCCATTCTGCAAGATCAGGCCGCCGAGAAAATCCTGCGGCTGATGCATGAAACGCAAATCCTGGAACAGATCCTGCCGGAATTCGGCTTGGCACACTGCAAGGTGAGTCATGATTTTTATCATCATTACACTGCCGATGAGCATTCCCTGCGTGTCATCCGTTTCCTCGATGAGCTGACCATCACCAGCCTCACTAATCCCACCGACCTTTCCGCCTTGTATAAAGATTACCCCAGAAAAGAAACTCTGAAACTATCAGCCCTTCTGCAATCGGCAGGAAAAATGCCCAATGGCAAACAGGGCGGAATTTTAAAGTCCTTGGCCATACGGCTGAATCTGGAAGATGCGGATGTGCAAACCCTAGCCTTTCTTCTGGCCAACCCTTACACCATGATCGAAACGGCTTTGCATCAGGATATCCACCAGCCCGCGGTGATTCGTAAGTTCTCAAAAACCGTTGCAAGCCCGGAAAGGCTGAATGGACTCTACCTGCTCAGCTATGCCGAGTTGAGGGCGGTAGCACCTGGAACCCTGACCGCCTGGAAAAAAATATTGCTCTCGGAGTTGTATGAAAGAGCCCTGAAACACCTGCAAGACCCGAAGTCCCTCGAACAACAGCCTCTAGCCACCAGGGTTGGGGTTTTCCAGGCTCTGCACCGGGAACTGCCTGTGAACGACATAGAAGAACATCTTCGCCAGATGCCGGAAGATTATCTAATGACAGCATCTTCCGAAGAGGTAGCGCTTCATATTCGCCTCATACGGTCTTTCAAAGATAAGCTTTTTATTCTGCATCATCAGTTTCACGAAGCGGGTAACTACCATAACCTGACCCTGTGTTGCCCCACCGGTATCGAGTCTTTTAAAAAACTGGTGGGCACCATAACAGCCAAAAGCCTGAACATTCTCGGCGCGCACATCTATCTCAAACAGGATGGCATCGTGATTGTCACCATTCAGGTAGAAGCTGGCACCAAGGCAGGCGCCGAAGACATCGAAATATGGAAAGATATTAAAAATACCCTGAGCCAACTGTTCGCGGGAGAAACCAGTTTACAAAAATTGTTGCGATCCCGAACCCGTTACGTCGGAGGGGAGAAAAAAATGGCCATGATCCCCCGTGTGCATGTTGAAACAAAGGCCAGTAATCCATTTATTGTGATCCGGGTTGAAGCTCGGGACCATATCGGTATGCTCTACAAAGTTGCCACCGTTTTTGTCGATTTTGGCATTCGTATTCACCGGGCCAAGATTTCCACCCAAGGCGACCGGGCAATCGATGTTTTTTACGTGTCCCTTAGAAATCCGAATTTCGACCTCAATAAGGTAATGCGACGATTCAAGGAACGCATGATCCAGACCCTCATGATCGAAAAACTGGAAGATATACAATAGCCACTCAGCGTGGAGCCAACCGGCCAGCGGCCGGAGCAATGTGAATAACTTCCCTCCCTTCCAGGGAGGGACTGAGGGAGGGTTGGCTTATCTCAAAGATGTCTGGGGTGAATTACATTCAAAAACCAAACTTGATTTTTATTTTATGGCTTTCCATCAGCCTATCTTCCGTATCGCAAGTTGCGGCCCTTCCCGCTGACCTGGAAATCGGTCGCGACATTTTCCACAAACATTGCAAAGCCTGTCACGGCGATAAAGGCGATGGCAAAACCTTCGCCGCGAATGTACTGAATCCACCGCCGAAAAATTTCACCGCTGAAGAATCAAAAAAAACACTGACCACAGCAAGAATGATCCTTTCCGTCACAAAAGGGAGGAAAGGCACCGCCATGATGCCGTGGGAATCGAACCTCACCGGCGCAGAAATCCGGGCTGTGGTGAATTACATTAGAAAAGAACTGATGCAACTGGGTGATTAACAGCTTATCCCCAATTAAAATAAGCTCAAAATATAAAAGGTACGATTCCAAGTTTAACGATTTGAATTCAACCAGTTTTTTATGCGAAGAGCGGCACATTCCTCAGAAACTTTAAATTTCCTGGAAATAGGTTTCGCTAAATAGGGGGCAAGAATTTGGTCTCCCGGCAACTTGCCCGAGCTAAAACTTTCATGCTTTGCTAATTCGGCCTTTGCGTTCTCATATTCAACACCCAAATTACTTGTTGGGAGCAAAACATAACTCGCAAACATGTTGGCTTGGGTCTCAAGCGGGTCCCGCCTGATATCCGTCAGAACAAATTCGGCCCATTCCTTTACGCTTGAAAACACTGCTTCTTCAAAATATTTCCTATGTAGACAATAATGCCCCAATTCATGGGCAAAGGTGAAACGCGCCCTGTTTTCGAGTTCGAAATACTGCATTTCATCAATATATATTTCTTTAAAATCGTGCGTTAAAAAAGCGTCAATCCCATACCTTAACAAGCCAGGGGCAGGAATCACTTTAATTCCTAGCTTTATTTCTACTATTTCTTCAATTGGAATGGGGATAGAACCATCAGGATGATGTTCTAATAAAAATTGCTTGGCAGTTTCTTCAATTTGCCGTTGAGGAATAAATTCAGTCACCAATCTTCCTTGATGGATTTGATCAAACTTTCCAACTTTTCTTCATCCAAGCCTTTATTGTCTAATGTCCTTAAAAAAACTGGGAGTTTTTCAAGTAGCTTCTCGTCATTCACATTTTCAATCCCATAAGATTTGTTGGACACCTGTGCTAATTGGAAAAACTTCTCAAACTCCTCAGTGTCTTTTTCTAACCCCAAAGCCTTTGCATAATACTCTAGTTTTTCATTGGATTTTGGAGCGCGGACTCTTCCTCTTTCAAGCCTTGAAATATACGCTGGGTCTTCCTCAAATTTTTCTGCAAATTTCCTTAAAGTTAAACCTTTTCTAATTCTCAGAAAGTTAAAAAATTCCCCAAATATCATATTTTTTGCCCTCCTTTGTTTTTGCCCTCTGCGATGTTGTATTCATAATACAACAAATTCATCAGAAAAAAACAGAAAAAACTTTATCTCTTTACATAACAAAAATGTAGCCAAATTATTATCCCTGCCCATTAATGTTAATCGGTGGCTAAAAAGATTTTTACTTCTTCACTTCTCTCCCCAGTTTTTGCTCAATGGAGGCGATTTTGGATTCCAGCCTGCCTGCCTTGCCCTCTCTATAATCGATCTTGATGCCGCAGGTGATGCGTTTGCAATCCTTCCGCATGGTCTCGTAGCATTGTTTGACCACTCCCATCACTTCATCAAACTCGCCTTCCAGCACCGTCCCCATCGGATTCAACCGGTATGGCACGCCGCTTTCGTCAATAATCTTCAGGGAACGGCTGACCTGTTCGCTGACGCTCTCCCCTTTATCCATGGGGCTCATGCTGAATTCGAGCAATATCATAGCAATTACCTCAATACCAAAAATGTTATTTTAAAAACAGGAAAACCCTGAAATTCAGGGTTCTTTTTAAGATTATCCTTGCATTCTAGGGCCGAGTTGTGGAATTATCAACCATCCCATTCAAGCGATTGCGGGAAATCCAAATAAAGGCGGTATTTGTTTTTTGTCCCAACTAGATGATCTGCGCCAGCAGATTGATAAAATTGACGACCAGCTGGCAAAGCTGATCAGTCGTCGTGGTCGCTTGGCTCAAGAAATAGGCGAAGAGAAAGCCCGACAAGGGAAGATGAAGCATTTTCATGTTCCCCAACGGGAGCGGGCTATCCTCGAAAGACTGAAGAAGCAGAACAAGGGCCCTTTTCCCGACTCTTCGATTGAGCACATTTTCCGTGAGCTGTTCTCCGCTACATTAGCGTTAGAAAAACCGTTGAAGATAGCTTTCCTCGGACCAACAACCACATTCAGCCATCAGGCCGCGGTGCGGCATTTTGGTCATTCCTGCACATTCAATCCTTGCGGAAATATTGAAACCGTTTTTTCTGAAGTCGAGATGGGCAATTCCGACTATGGGGTGGTCCCGGTGGAAAATTCCATTGAAGGGGTGATCAACCTGACCCTGGACTGTTTTGTCGACTCCCCCCTTTATATTTGCAGTGAAACCCGGCTCCCCATTGGGCTTTTCCTTTTATCCAACACAACCGACCGGAAAAAGATCCAAAAAATCTATTCGCATCCACAACCTTTTGCGCAGTGCCGGAACTGGTTGAACAGCAACTTGCCGGGCGTTGAACAGGTGCCTGCCGCCAGCACAGCCCAGGCGGCGGAACTGGCCCGACAAAATAAGAATACTGCCGCCATCGCCGGAGAACTCGCCGCTGAGGTCTATGGGTTGGAAATTATCGATAAAAATATTCAGGACCGGCCCGAAAACTACACGCGGTTCCTGGTCGTCTCCAAAGACAAGGCGAAAAAGGCCAGGAAAAATAAAACATCTATTATGTTTTCCATCGCTGACGAATCCGGGTCGTTACTCAAAATCCTGCAACTATTTGCCAAAAACAAAATCAATTTATCAAAAATACAGTCCCGGCCCCTGCGCAACCGGCCTTGGGAATATTTGTTCTATGTCGATTTCATCGGCCATGTTGACGATCAAACCGTCCAACACGTCTTAAAAACGTTAGGCAAGCAAACTCTCTTCTTGCGGGTGCTCGGCTCTTATCCCGAACAGGGGCAACCATGAAGCTTTTTGAAAAAATCACCATTATTGGCGTTGGCCTGCTTGGGGCCTCTTTGGCCAAGGCCTGCAAAGAACGCGGCCTGGTTGGAGAGATTGCCGGATATGGCAGGAACCGCGAGAACCTGGAAAAAGCCAGGCAATTAAAAATTATCGATCACTGCCCGGCCGACTTGGCAGAAGCGGTAAAAGATGCCGACTTGATTGTATTGTGCACGCCGGTTTCGACCCTCGTTCCCCTTCTGCAGAACATGGCTTCCGCAGTTCGGCCTGGCACGCTGATCACCGACGTTGGCTCAGTAAAAGGCCCCGTCGTCAAGGGAATAGACCAACTAATGCCTGAAGGCGTGTTTTTTGTCGGGTCGCACCCAATCGCCGGAGGAGAAAACTCCGGGCTGGAGGCTTCTACGGCCAATTTATATCAGGACGCAAAATGTATTGTGACCCCGACAACTGCCACAGACAAAACAGCCCTTGAAAAAATCAGTGCCCTCTGGAAAGCCGTGGGCATGAAAGTCATCAGCCTGTCGACCGACGAACATGATTTTATTTTTGGTGCGGTGAGCCATTTGCCTCACATTGTGGCTTATGCCCTGATGAACACGCTTGGGGCCTTAAAAACCCCTGACGGCTGTGAAGTCACCGCCTATTCAGGCGCGGGACTGAGAGACATTACCCGCATCGCTTCCAGCGACCCGGTTATGTGGCGGGACATTTGCCTTTCCAACCGCGACCATTTGCTGAACCTGATCGACGAGTTCCAGCAGAAGCTGGAAGAAATCCGTCATACCATCGAAAAAGGGGACGGAGAGGAATTGAAAAAAGAATTCATGGACGCAAACAAATACCGGCTTAGCGTGATTTGACGAAATGATTATCGCGATAGACGGGCCCGCGGGCAGTGGCAAAAGCACGGTCGCCAAGTTGATCGCAAAACGGCTGAACTACCGCTATATCGACACCGGCGCTATGTATCGGGCTGTCGCCTGGATCGCCCAAAAAAAAGGTCTGGACTTAACCGATGAATCGGCGATGGCAGATATTGCGGGGAGCCTGAATATTGAATTTGTTCCCGGCCCTGACAGGCAAGCAGTGCTGGTAGATGGAAAAGACGCTACGGATTTTTTAAAAAGTGAAACCGTTGGAAGAGGTGCCGCCACCGTTGCCGCGCAGAAGTTCGTGCGCGAAGTTCTGGTTGCCCAGCAACGTCATATCGGGGAGACCGGCAATGTGGTCATGGATGGACGTGACATCGGGACAGTGGTATTTCCCCACGCCGACAAAAAATTTTTTTTCGTTGCCGATGCGGAGGAACGGGGGCGGCGACGGTATGAAGAACTAAAAGACAAGAATCCGGGTTTGGATTTGAAAACCATTATCGAAGAAATTCGGCAACGCGACCATGAGGACCGAAATCGCAAGATTTCCCCACTGGTCAAAGCAAACGATGCCCTGGAAGTCGATACCACCCGGTTCAGTATTGAAGAAGTTACCGATCATGTTTTTAAAAATATAAATAACCTTTAAACATCGCAAGAGAAAGTGAGACTCATGAAGTCATGAAGATATCAAAAGAATTGCTGGCACAAATGGAAAATGACGACAAAACGGAACTGGAGGTTTTAACTCCAACCCAGGTCGCCGCTTATGAAGAAATGGAAGACTATTTCAATGATAGTCTTGGCCGCTTTAAAGCCTCACAGATCATTATGGGAAAGGTGATCGCCATCTCCAACGGACTGGCTACCGTTGATGTCGGCTTTAAATCAGAAGGAATGGTCTCGCTTTCTGAATTCTCTGAAAACGGCAAGAACTTGCAGGTCGGTGAAGAGGTTGAGGTCTTTCTCGAAAAGGTCGAAGACAACGACGGCAATGTTGTCCTGTCCAAGGAAAAAGCTAATAAAATTAAAATCTGGGATGACCTGGTTAAGACTTATGAAGCTGATGAAATTATTCAGGGAACCGTGGTCGCTAAGGCCAAGGGCGGATTGACGGTCGATATCGGTCTTAAAGCCTTTTTGCCTGGTTCCCAGATAGACCTTCGCCCGATCCGAAATCTGGAAAAACTGCTGGGCGAAAAATTTGATATGAAAATCATCAAGATGAATAAAAAACGCGGAAATATTGTTCTGTCGCGAAGAATTCTTCTTGAAGAGCAACGCAAACAGGTCCGGGAAGGAACTCTGGAGAGGATGAGCGAAGGCAACCTTATTGAAGGTATTGTCAAGAACATCACCGAATACGGAGTGTTCATCGACCTGGGCGGAATTGACGGCCTGTTGCATATTACCGACATGTCCTGGGGCCGGGTCAACCATCCCTCTGAAATGTTTTCCATTGGCGACAAAGTCACAGTCATGGTCCTCAAGTACGACAAGGAAAAAGAGCGTGTCTCACTGGGTCTCAAGCAAACCAGTGCTGATCCCTGGGTCGATGTGGACTCCAAATACCCGGTCAATACCCCCATTAAGGGAAGAGTGGTCAGCATCACAGACTATGGTGTGTTTGTAGAATTGGAAAAAGGTATTGAAGGGTTGGTCCACATTTCTGAAATGAGTTGGAGCCGCCACGTTAAACACCCGAGCAAAATGGTTTCTATCGGCGATGAAGTGGAAGCAATTGTGTTAACCCTCGACAAAGATAAAAAACGGATTTCACTCGGTATGAAACAAACCGAGCCCAACCCGTGGGAAAAAATTGAAGATAAATATCCCATTGGCTCGGAAGTCGAAGGTACTGTTCGCAACCTGACCGACTTTGGCGCCTTCGTGGAATTGGAAGATGGCGTGGATGGATTGATTCATATTTCCGATTTGAGCTGGAAAAAAATCAAGCATCCTTCTGAAATCCTGAAGAAAAAGGACAAAATCACCTCTGCGGTGCTCAGCATCGACAAGGAAAACTGCCGCATCTCCCTTGGAGTTAAGCAGTTACAGCCTGACCCCTGGAATGATATTGCCGCCAACTATCCCATTGGCACCGAAGTTACCGGCAAGATCATCAAGGTAACCGGCTTCGGCGCGTTCGCGGAATTTGGCGATGGGCTGGAAGGCTTGATCCATGTTTCGCAACTCAGTTCCGAAAAAATTACCGACCCTGAGTCTGCCGTAAAGGTGGATGATGAAATAAAGGCAAAAGTGATTAAAGTTGATACTTCCAGCAAAAAAATCGCTCTAAGCATTAAAGCCTTTATGGAAAACCTGGACATTGAGCAGATCGAAAAAGAACAGGTGGACCTGGAAGTTTTCAAGGACGAAGAATAAAACCTGATAAGCTCTGGACCCGAAAGGGTCCAGAGTCCTGAAGAATATGGAACCTACAATCCAACCGCAAAAAAGGTCCTTTTTTAGAAATTTTATGCGGTTTACGACAGGGCTTATGGCCTTGATAATATTGGTCGCGCTTGGCTCTGCTTTGGTGCCGGACCGTTGGAAATCTCCCTCCGGAGAAATCGCCTTGGTCCATGTTCATGGAATGCTGATGGATTCCCGGGATATTGTCCAGCAACTCTCCGACCACCGCTACAATCCCCAAGTGAGAGGTATTGTTTTACGCATTGATTCCCCAGGCGGAGCAGTTGCCCCGGCACAAGAGATTTACAACGAAATCATGAAGCTCCGTGCCAATCATAAAACGGTTTATGCCTCAATGGGAACGGTGGCGGCCTCTGGCGGATATTATATCGCCTGCGCGGCCGACTACGTTTTAGCAAACCCCGGTACCCTCACAGGAAGCATTTCTGCTGTGATGGCTTTTAATAACATTGAAGAACTGACAAAAAAAGTCGGCGTTAAGGCGAGTGTTATTAAGAGTGGTAAATTCAAAGATGTGGGTTCCCCTCTGCGGACTATGAGCCCGGAAGAACAAAAACTTTTGCAAAATGTAGTGGACGATGTGCACCAACAATTTGTCCAAGCTATTGTCAAAGGTCGAAACCTGCCTGTAGCGGACGTTCGTAAGATTGCTGATGGAAGAATCATGACCGGCCAGCAGGCACTTGAGCTCAAACTGGTTGATGAAATGGGCGGGCTCGAAAAAACCATCGAATTGCTGGCAAAAAAAATTGGTGTCGAGGGAAGACCCAAAGTCATTGAACAAAAAGAAAAAATCCCTTTTCTCGACTGGCTTCTGCAAGGTTCGCTTTCCAGAGGACTGGCCCAAACCTTAATGCCATCACCCTCTCCCCGCCTACAATACCTCTGGACCTTCTGAAAAAACAACAAGTTAAAATACTCCCCCTCGTCTAAACCCTGAAGCCATGCCCGACCGTTCAGATAACGGAACCCCGGTAAACTCAGCCTCTGAAAAGAGTTTTTCAGGCACCAAAATTGTGCCTCAAAACGGGTAAACCCATTAAAATATTGGACTTGACTTAACTCCACCTAATGATATACTTTCCCGAATTCTTATTTTAAAGGCAGTTAAAATGTTTACCGGTGGGGGGAGACTTTTTAATGACTAAGGCAGAGCTTGTTGAAAGAGTAGCCAACCAGATCAACCTGACGAAAAAACAGACCGAAGTTGTAGTCAATACTGTTTTTTCTAGCATTACCGAATCGTTGGCGGAAGGAAAAAAAGTTGAATTGAGAGGGTTTGGAAGTTTCCGAATCCGGCAAAGAAATGCCCGGGTTGGACGCAATCCCAAGTCTGGGCAAAAAGTGGAAGTTCCTTCTAAAAAAGTGCCTTTTTTCAAGGCTGGAAAAGAGTTGAGGGAACTGGTAGACGAGCACGAAAGGGCGCAAGAGGAGATGCAGTCCAAAGGGGAAGCTTAAGGTTAAACTACCCGCCTCGTTCCTTGCGGTGCAGAACCACTTTGCTGGGGTCTTCTTACCTTGGCACCTGCATGAGCCCTTCCCCAAGCAATAGCAGTTAGTCTTTATTTTTCAATAACATCAAAATACACGAGTGAACATTCTGTTACCCGCCAGGGCCAGAAAACTGCATTCGACCTGTAAATTTATGTCTGGAAGTTCTTTCGGAAAACTTTTTAAAATCACCACTTGGGGTGAGTCTCATGGTGATGGCATCGGGGTCGTTGTGGAAGGGTGCCCGGCCGGATTGCCTCTGAAAGAATCCGACATCCAAAAAGATCTGGACCGGCGACGGACCGGGCAAAGTAAAGTCACCACCACCCGCAAGGAAGGCGACAAAATCCTGATCATGTCCGGGGTCTTTAAGGGCAAAACAACAGGCACCCCAATTTCCATGCGCGTCGACAATCAAGATGCTGATTCCTCAAAATATGAATTGATCAAGCACTTGTATCGTCCCGGTCACGCGGATTACACCTACGACATCAAATACGGGTTTCGGGATTACCGGGGGGGAGGACGATCCAGCGCCCGGGAAACAGTGGGCAGGGTGGCCGCCGGGGCTATCGCTAAAAAGCTTTTGGCCCTCGAAAATATCACCATCACCGGCTTCACCCGCCAAATTGGCAACCACATAGCAGAAACCGTAAACTTCAAAGAAATAGAAAAAAATATCGTGCGTTGTCCCGATGCCAAAACCGCAAAAAAAATGGTGTCTGCCATCATGCAGGCACGTAAAAATGGGGACTCGCTGGGAGGTGTTGTCGAAGTCATTGCCCAAGGAGTGCCGGCAGGACTGGGAGAACCCGTCTTCGACCGGCTGGACGCCGATTTGGCCAAGGCGGTCATGAGCATCCCCGCGGTAAAAGGAATGGAAATTGGCGCAGGGTTCCAAACCGCCACCATGACCGGCTCGCAGTGCAACGATGTGTTCGTTATGAAAAACAAGAAAGTAACGACTCAAACCAATAACGCCGGGGGAATTCTGGGTGGCATTTCCAATGGAATGGATATCGTTGTTAAACTGGTGGTGAAACCAACTTCATCCATCAACAAAGCGCAAGAAACCATCACCCAAAAAGGAAAAAAATCTGAAATCCGTGTTGAAGGCCGACACGACCCCTGCGTTGCCCCACGCGCCGTTCCTATTGCTGAGGCCATGGTCGCCCTGACTCTCATTGACCATCTGCTGAGAAACAAAACTTCCCGATTGAACTAACCGGACTGAGGCTGTCATGAGAGTTGGATTTGTTCAAAACAAGCCCATTTTCGCAGGTGTTCGGGAGAACCTTGCCCAAATTGAGGAACTTCTTGCAGGCCAAAATGCCGACCTGTTTGTCCTCCCCGAACTTTTTGCCACGGGATATCAGTTCAAAGATTTGCAAGAGGCCCGTAGCCTGGCGGAACTGGTTCCCGGAGGCGTTACCACCAGTGTGCTGACCTCTATTGCCAAGAAAACCAATACCTTTATCATCGCCGGCCTTGCTGAAATTGCAAAAGACAAGGTATACAATTCCGCGATTGTCACAGGGCCCAATGGTTATGTTGGAAAATATCGGAAACTCCACCTATTTGACACAGAAAAAGAGTGCTTCCAAAAAGGCAACCTGCCGCTCAAGGTCTTTGACATTGCAGGCGCAAAAGTAGGAGTTATGATTTGTTTCGACTGGCGGTTTCCTGAAACTGCCAGAGCTCTGGCGCTTATGGGGGCAGACCTGATCGCTCATCCTGCCAACCTCGTCCTGCCTCACTGCCCGCAAGCCATGGTCACCCGCTGTCTGGAGAACCGCGTCTTCGCCGTTACCGCCGACCGGGTGGGAACAGAAGGACGCCTGGTTGGTGAAGAACCTCTCAACTTCATCGGCCAGAGCCAGGTTGTAGACCCTGGCGGTAATATTTTGGTCCGCGCCTCCATGACCGATGAAGAAGTACACGTGGTCGAGTTGGACCTCAGTTTGGCCCGCGACAAATTCCTCAATTCCCGCAACCACATTTTCAACGACCGCCGCACAGATATGTACCTCAAGTAATCGCCACCTCCGGTGAGCGGTTAACGATATTTGAAATCACTGAGGTATGAGTTAAAATAATGCCATGGGTCTAACATGAAGATACGAGGCCTCCCATAAACGGAGCCCTGTTATTATTACTGAGAGGAATAGAATGGCTAACGAAAAATCACGGTTTTTGAAAAGGGATGACGGCACCATTTACGATTCCCTGACCAGCGTCACCTGGATGGCAAATGACTCGCGGTTGGATCTTGATAAAGAAGTTTCATACGCGGAAGCAGAAAAATACACAAAAGAAATGAATGAAAAAAAACTCGGTGGTTATGAAGACTGGCGCATGCCTACCGTTCATGAAGCCGCGTCCATTTTCGACAAGGAAAAATTGAACAAAGAT
>PCTK01000120.1 GCA_002786505.1 Nitrospinae bacterium CG22_combo_CG10-13_8_21_14_all_47_10
GAAGGGAGGGGCTATAAATCTCATTAAGCCGAGATAACCATTTCCCGCCAGAAAAAGCTATTGCTCGTTGGCCCTGCGCCGAGCAGAAAATGATTGCGGAGGGGGTGTGGAGTCCGGTATGATCCACTCCTACGCAGAGGGCAAACGCATTTAAACCGGACAATATCCCCGGTTTGAGTTTGATAAGTCTCCCCTTAGCTCTGGAAACCTTAAATTTCCCGGACATCAGTCATGCACAAAGTTCATTTTGAGAGAGAGAATCGCACCATTCAGGTCGAGCCTGGCGAGAACCTTCGGCAAGCGGCAATCCGCAATAAATTCAGCATTTACGCCCATATTCACAAAATTCTAAACTGTCGGGGCCGGGGGCTTTGCACGGCCTGCACCGTCCAGATCGTTGCAGGAAACGTGGAACCGCGCAATGCCACGGAAACAGAAAAACTAGCCAAAAAGCCCGCAGACTTCCGCATGGCCTGCCAGATCGCCGTCAATGACGATCTGGTTGTCAAAACCCATCCCTGAAACAGTGGCACTTATCGACCAAAACTATTTGACATCAAATCCCAAACGTCACAGAATATTATATGTCCCCACTTGCAAAAGACCAGTTGGACGAAATTCATCGTCATGCAATTGAGGAGTACCCTTTTGAGTGTTGCGGGATAGTGATTGGGAAAGTCGGTCAAAATGATCAGGACATTCTTTTCCGTTGCACCAACATTCAAAACAAGCTTCATGAAATGGACCCCGAAACATTTGTTCGGGATGCCCGCACGGCATATAATATTGATCCTGTGGAGTTGATGAAAATTTTAAAGGAAGTCGAGTCGAAACAACTTCCGATCAAGGTTTTCTACCACTCTCATCCCGAGCACGATGCTTATTTTTCAGAAGAAGATTCGAGAATGGCACTGTTTGACGGTGAACCAACTTATCCGGAGGCCAGCTATCTGGTGGTTTCCGTTTATGATAAAAAAGTCCGGGACCAGGCCATGTTCAACTGGAACCCGGAAACAAAAACTTTTGATCGGGTGCCCGGTTAAACCTGGCGCCCGCTATCACAACATATTGGAGATTTTTTTATGGCTCTGCTCATCACCGAAGATTGTGTGAACTGTGGCGTCTGCGAACCCGAATGCCCGAACGAAGCGATTTCGGAAGGGGATGACATTTTTGTAATCGAATGGGAACGATGCACAGAATGTGTGGGGTGGTATGAAGACCCGCAATGCGTGGAAGTCTGCCCTGTTGACTGCATCCCCAAAGACCCGGAACATGTAGAAACGGAAGAAGAGCTTCTTGCAAAAAAAGAATCACTGGTAAACGGCGGCTAACCCCCAGCGTGACGCCGGACTCAGTAGCAATAGCGTTAACAGGCTGGCAACCGGTTGGCTCGGCTTAAGGAGCAATTGCTCTCTGCCCGCAAAAGGGGAAACAACCTTAAGAACAAGAGGCTATAATGAGAGAAGAAGTCGAAGAGGTGCTGGAGAGTGTGCGGCCTATGCTCATTCAGGATGGCGGCAATGTTGAACTGGTGGACATTGAGGACGGGGTTGTAAAAGTCCGGCTCGTGGGGGCCTGTATTTCCTGCTCCAGTTCCACCATGACCCTGAAAATGGGCATTGAAAAAGCCTTAAAAAAGGCGATCCCGATGGTACGTTGTGTTGAAGCGGTAGAATAATTACCCCTCTTTTCCAATTTGGCCCGAACGCCCCGAAACATTACCAGGCATTTTTTGGACTTTAATCCCCGATCTTTTCCCATCTCAGGACAAGGCCTTTATGATTTTAGAGAAAAAAACCGCATTGTTTTACCGTCTGGCATCTGCCTGTCTTGTACTGTTGCTTTCTTCCACTCTTGCCCTGGCGGAACCCGGGGAAACCATACCCGCGCCGGACTTCACCCTGAAAGCCCTCAACGGTGAAGAAGTCAGCCTCAGCCAGCAAAGGGGGAAGTACGTTTTGATTAATTTCTGGGCCACCTGGTGCGGTCCCTGCAAAATGGAAATGCCCTCGCTGGAAACTTTGCACCAGCGTTTCAAGTCGAAAAACTTTTCCCTGCTTGCTATCTCCAACGATATGTTTGGCGCAAAGATTGTGGAACCTTTTGTCAAAGCTAACAACCTTTCCTTTCCCATCCTTCTCGACCAGCAATTGCAGGCCAGCAATAAATTTGGCGTGGTTAGCCTGCCCACCACTTTTATGATTGACCCTGGCGGCAATATCATCGGCGAATTGAGGGGGGCGGAAGACTGGTCCAGCCCGGACAATCTCCTTTACTTTGAAAACCTTTTGGCCAACTGAAGCCATTGTCCATGCAAGATTCCACAAAAAACCCGAGCCATGCCAGTTTCGTAAGCGTGATTGCCCTGTTCACCCTCCTGTTATTATGCCCCTATGAAGGCTGGACTCAATCCGAGCAGGACCACTCCCTTGAAGGGGATATGGTTTATATTCCTCCGGGGCCTTTTTTATTTGGCACCAATAAAAAAGATGATGCCGCTGAAGCGCTTTCCATGGGTATTCCAAAACCCTGGTATGCCGACGAAACCCCGCAACAAAAAATTTTCCTCAAAGAATTTTATATTGACCGCTATGAGGTCACCCATAAACGTTATAAAAAATTTATCGATGCCGTGGGAGCCGTCCCTCCCGCCAACTGGCAAGATGAAAATTTTCCGGCTGGCAAAGACAACCACCCGGTAACGCACGTCAGTTGGTATGACGCCGCGAACTTCTGCCAATGGGCAAATAAAATTTTACCGACAGAAAAACTTTGGGAACGCGCCGCAAGAGGTAAAGGAGGCCATGAATACCCCTGGGGCGATAGTTTCCAGGAAGGATGGGCAAACCTTTCAGACCGGCCTGGCAGTAAAAACCAGCCTGTGGCGGTCGGTTCTTTTCCCAAAAGTGCCAGCCCGGAAGGCGTTCATGACCTGGTCGGCAATGTGTGGGAATGGGTGGATGGCGATTATCAACCTTACAAGGGAAGCACATATCAAAGTGAATATTACCAGGCTGGCTTAAAAATCCTGCGCGGCCATTCCGCCAGTGATATCGGGCATTTTCCCGGAGCCCTGTACCATCAAGCCATCAAGATGTTTGCCCGTAGCGGTTACCGGCAGTTTTCCGGTGCGGATGAACCCGGGCCCGATGTTGGGTTCCGGTGCGCCAGCATGACTCAACCAGCAATTATGAAAATGGCCACCTCTGCTTTTGCAAAAACCGGGAAAGGTACAACAACCCCGTCTATTTCCCCTCCGCCTGCGGAACCAGCAGTGACAAAGCCTCTGAACCCTTTTCAGCCCAAACCCAATCTACCCGATTCCGGAATCGTCGCCCTGACCTTGCTGGCCTTTATTGCAGGGGTATTCAGTTTCTTATCCCCCTGCACATTGCCCATTCTTCCCGCTTATTTCGCGGTAACCGCGCAATCCGACCGGGCACGCATGGGCCTTATGTCTCTTGCTTTCTTTTTCGGGCTGGCGTCTTTGTTTGTGGCGATGGGAGCCTCTGCCAGCGCTCTGGGCCAAATCCTCAGGGATTATATGTTCCAGATCACCCAAATTGGAGGTGGTGTTGTTGGAGTTTTTGGTGTCATGACCCTTTTTGGCAAAGGTTTTTCCGGCGCGACCTTTCAGGGCAAACCGGCTTCCACATTCATAGGATATTTTTTGTTTGGCGCAACCTTCGCGTTAGGCTGGACTCCCTGTGTCGGCCCTATCCTGTCCAGCATTCTCATGCTCGCCGCTTCGGAAAAGACCGTTGCGCAGGGAATGCTATTGCTGTTCTTTTATGCAGTAGGGCTTGGGCTTCCCCTTATCCTCGTTGCCACGGTATGCGGCAACCTGCCTAAAGATGGTTTGTTCTGGAGACTTCTTCGCGGCAAGGGATGGGACTTCAAAGTAGCGGGAAAAACTTTTTTTCTGCATACCACCAACCTGTTCAGCGGCATTCTTTTGATCGCGCTGGGAATAGTCCTGGCAACGGGCTATATGACTTATGTCAATAGCCTTATCCCGATAGAAGTCCAACTCTGGTTCAGTAAATTTGAAGAGGCCGTTTTGCAATGGTTCATGTGACCAAGATAAGCCATTGAATACCAGAATCGTTATTTGCTAGAATGTAGCCTGAGGAGTGTCTATCACTTGGGGTGTTCATGAACTGGGTATCTAAAATTTTAATCGTGTTATTGCTGATAGCTCTGTCGGCCTGCTCAGGGGTGGACTCTGTCACCAAAAAACGTTGGAGCAATTCCGAAAACACCATCTCGATCATTGACATGACCTCTAAAGATTTTCGCCTCATGGATGCAGGCTCCCGGTTGCAGAGGGTCATTGAAGGAAATCTCCAAACAACAGGTTATATCCTGGCCGGGAAAGATGCCCGCTACCACTTGAAATATAAAATTATGGAATTCAATGAAGGAAATCGAATGGCCCGGATCGCCACCATGGGCATGTCCGATTCAGCAAAAGCCCAACTCCGGGTCAAAGCCGCCCTTTATGACAGAGGAAATATGGTTGGTGCCTGGGAAGTCGACTCCTGGGTTTCTGGAGGAGTCACCGGCGGCTCGGAAGATAATCTTTATGAGTCTGCCGCCAAAGAAATTGCCGGGCACCTGAGAGGCGATAAATAAACAAGGCCGGTTCTCAAATATCCCTGGCGCACCGAAACCCGATGAAGTTCAACCTGGCTTCCGGGTCCATCCAATTGCGAAACCAGGACGGTGAAAACTGAATAGTAAGATGGGTCTGCAATAAGCCGCCGCGCAGGACTTTGAATTTTCCCGTCCGCCCCGCAGGCGTGTAATCAGCCGCCGTCCACTCCCAAACATTATGGCCCATGCCATAAACCCCATAAGGACTGATCCAGCCCGGCCTTTTGTCCACCGGTTCCGGCATAAAACCTGAAAACCCGTTGTTGGGGTGAGCAATAAAAATTTTCCAGGGCCACTTGCGTCCATCCGTACCCCGCGCCGCTTTCTCCCATTCTATTTCGCTGGGCAAACGTTTGCCTTCAGCGTGACAAAAAGCCTCGGCCTCGGCATGGGTCACAAATGCCACCGGCCAACGCGCCATTTTAGGATCGAAAGAATGTTCTGGCCGGATTTTTTGATAATTTTCGTGGCTCACCTCATACCGGTCGATCAGATAAGCGCCGGACTGCACCTGCTTGCCACTCTGGTCTCCCGATGTATCTCCCATGATGAATTCTCCGGCAGGGATATAGACCATCCCTTCGGGGACAACCAGTCCCTCTGGAACCTTTACCGCAATCTGCTCAACACTATGAGAATCACAGGAGGTCAGGAAAATCAGAAGAAGGAAAAGACGTATCATGTGGAGGCTTTTGCAGGGCATGAAGGCTAATGAAAAAATTTCACAAACCTGGATCGCCGCGTTCCTTTTAGTCGCTCTCGTTGACGGCTCGTTGAGCCGCAATAAATCTTCGCCCGCCAGTGAAAGTTATTGCCCACTACCACCATCGGGCGTTGGCCGGTCGAAGAAGTGGAAGACTTCGCCGCCGTTGATGGGCAGGGGTTTCTTGTCAAAGTCCAGAGGATGGTCTCTGCCCGGTTGAATAGTGCCATCTACAGAATAAGGTCCGTGGTTCGACCAGTAATTGCGTTTGCGGGAATCAAGAAACCGGATGCTGGTGATATATTTAATATTTTTGTAGCCATACTTGTAAGGAATGATCAACCGCAGAGGGAACCCATGATCGCGACTCAACGATTGACCGTTCATACGCAGGACAAAGAGGACACGGGGCCTCAGCAACTCTTCCAAGGCGAAACTTTCGTAGTAGGAATCGGCAGATTGAATATAAACAAACTTCGCCGCTGGATCGGGTTGTACCTGTTTCACCAGTTCTTCAAACCGGAACCCTTCCCATTCGGCTTTGGCGGACCAGCATTCGACGCACTTAAGCCGGGAAACCTGGGAATGCATTTTCAGCCCAAACAAATCCTCATAAGCGAGGCCAATGGGGTTTTTAACCATCCCCCCTATCGCCAGTCCCCAGTTTTGCATATCCACACCGAGAAACGGATTAGCGCTACGAATATGAAAACCGGGAATATCCCGATTCTGGACATATTGTTTGGGGATGTTTTTGTCGTTACGAAAATCGTCGTCAGCCCAACTGGATTTCTTTGACACCAACGCCGACAAGGTGGTCAGGGAAAATATTTTAAGGAAACTTCTGCGATCAAATTTAAAAGGTGATGAGTTCATACCTTTCCTCTAATCAGCGCAACCCCAAAACGTCCTGCATATCATAGACACCATTGGGCTGGCCTAAAATCCATTGCGCGGCACGAATCGAGCCCCGGGCAAAAGTTTCCCGGCTCTGGGCGCGGTGAAACACTTCGAAGTTTTCTCCCATGCCGCCGAACAAAACCCGGTGCTCACCAATGATGTCTCCAGCTCGTAAAGTGTGAATGCCTATTTCCTTCGGGGTGCGCACGGCAATTCCTTTTCTGCCATAAACGCCAACTTCTTTGATATTTCTTCCCAAAGAATCGGCAACGATTTCTAAAATACGCACGGCAGTGCCGCTGGGCGCGTCCTTTTTAAACTTATGGTGTGCCTCAACAATTTCCACGTCATACGCATCGCCCAACACTCGCGCCGCATCCGCAACCAGTTTGAATAAAACGTTAACACCAATGCTCATATTGGGAGCGACCACGCAAGGAATTTTTTTTCCGATCTGCTCAATTTCTCCGCGCTGTTCCGGAGAGAAGCCGGTCGTGCCCACCACTACGGCCTTGCCCTGTTCGGCACAGACCCGCATGGTTTGCATGCTTGATTCGGGAGTGGTGAAATCAATCACGACATCGCAATTCTCCAGAGCTGTTGCCAGATTGTCGGAAACAGCTACACCCTTCCTGCCGATACCAGCGACCTCTCCCACATCTTTTCCCAGACTCGGACTTCCAGCCTGTTCAGTTCCCCCTCCCAGTTCCACACCTTCGGTGTCTTCAATACACCCGGCAATGGTCTTTCCCATCCGTCCCGCAATACCAATCACCAGAATCTTCGCCAATGTTCTTCCTCGTATTATATTTTTTATTTTTTGAGTTCCACCAGCTATATCAAAGCGTAGGCTTTGAGCACAGCTTTCAATTGCGCCAGGTGTTCTTCTGAAGGCGCACACAGCGGCGCACGGAACTCATTTTCAATCCGGCCCATGAGGCCCAGAGCCGTCTTAACAGGAATGGGGTTGGTCTCAATGAACATGATATCGTTCAACTTCAACAACTCATAATGCAGAGTTTTTGCGGTTTCCACATCCCCGGACAGGGCCGCTTGATATAGCCGGGCACACTTGTCAGGAACCAGGTTGGCGGTAACCGAGATCGCCCCTTTACCGCCAATGGCAAGAATCGGCCACGTCAGCGCATCTTCTCCAGAAATCACTTCAAAGTCCGGCCCGCAGGATTGAATGATCTCACTGACCTGCACCAGAGAACCGGAAGCTTCTTTTATACCGACAATATTCTTGATGGCGCTCAAACGCGCCACGGTGCTCGGCACCATATTGATGGAGGTGCGACCAGGAACGTTATAAAGCATTATGGGAAGGTCCGTCTCTTTCGCGACCGCCGAGAAATGAAGAAACAATCCCTCCTGGGTCGGCTTGTTATAGTAAGGCGTGATCAACAAAGCTCCATCCGCCCCAATTTTCTGGGCGCGTTGCGTTAGCTCTATCGCTTCATGCGTAGCGTTGGACCCCGTACCTGCCAGAACGGGAATTCGCCCTTTACAAGTTTCAACCGCGATGCGGATCACCTCTTCATGCTCCGCGTGGTTCAAAGTGGCCGACTCCCCGGTAGTGCCGCAGGGCACAATTCCGTTCGTTCCATTTTCTATATGAAACTCAACCAATCCGCGCAGGGCTGGCGCATCTATTTTCCCGTTTTTAAACGGAGTTACTATGGCAACAAACGAACCTTCAAACATGGGAACCCGATCTATAGGTTAATATTCTACAAGTGTGCCTTCAAAGGCTATGCGGGTTGGGCCTTCCAGATATACCCCGCCATTGGCGGCTTCAAAATCTACTTTCAAAATGTCTCCACCCCGGGTTTCCACTTCAACGGGAGGCTGGACCATTTTTTTATAATACGCTAACAAAGCCGAGGCCACCACTCCCGTTCCACAGGCCAGGGTTTCGTCTTCCACCCCACGCTCGTAAGTACGGATTTTAAGCGCCCGGTCGCCAACCTTCTCGACAAAGTCGACATTGGTTCCGGCCGGAGCAAATATTTCATGAAAGCGAATGCCATGACCGGCTTCCTTCACATTCACGTTCTCAACATTATCCGAATAAATAATAGCGTGCGGCACACCCGTGTTGAGGCTGTCTACCTGGTACTGCGTCCCATTCAAGGAAACCGCGATATCCTGCTGTAAATTTTCAGGCTCAGTGAGTTTGACCTTCACCGTGGCACCATTGACTTCCGCTCCAACGATTCCAGCAATCGTCTCAAGGGTCATTTTGGCAGGAGCTATTTTCTTTTCCACCGCATAGCGGGCCACGCAACGGCCGCCATTGCCGCACATCTCGGCAGAAGAGCCGTCTTCGTTATAAAAATCCCATTTAATATCGGCCTGGTCTGAGTTCTCGACAAAGATCACCCCGTCCGCACCGACAGACATTTTGCGGTCGCAAACGCGCCGGACGAAATCGCGTTTTTTTTCTTCGTTCATCACCGGCACACGGTTATCAATGATGATGAAATCGTTACCGCTACCACTCATTTTCGTGAACTGAATCGCCATATCCAAACACTGCCCTGTTAAAAATTATATTATTTCTAAGATGCCCGGTAACCCCTGAAGGTTGCAAGGGCAATCAAAACAAACTACTCAAATTTACCACAACCCAAGCGGGTGGAAGGATTCTAGCACACCCCTTGGCGCAGGGAAAGATTTCGGCCTTCCCTTCGCCGCAGAGTCGTAGATATGGAATTCGTCCTCCGCAAGGTTGATCACCAGTTCAATCGTTCCGCTGGGAACAATGCGCTCGCGCGAGTGAAGGGGACATCGCTCAGGGACCAAAGGTAGTCTACGAACTCATGCAGTAGCAGGCTGGGCTTGTGAACAGTGTATTGCATCGTGTCTCATCATCGCCGTTTTTATCTTTCTCGACCGGTATTTCAAATTCCACTATTGTCTCGTGAACGTAATCTCTGGTTTTCTCCGCCCTGAATGTCGTTTTTCTGTGTCCCGCTCCCATTACACACCTACCAACTTAGGCATTTGATTCCAATATTTACCTTCTAGTTTTCGTCCCGTTTTCTTTTTATTTATACCGCCCCATTGTTTAAAGAAAAACGGCACTTTTTGTTTAACGCACTGATCCCGTAAATCAGTTGCCCACTGAGGATCCATATATCTCGCGCCGGGTCCGGATTCACCACCGACTATTGCCCAGTCAATCTTCTTTAAATTTACTTTCCCTACGGCTCCGATAAGCGGCTCAAAGGAAATAAACTTCACATTCGCATCTGTATATCGCAGACAATCAATCCTGCTTTTATACTCATCATTTTCAATGCTTACACCCATCCAAATATTCTTACTCCACGGCAACCGATCAGATAATTCCGCTAAACGCTCAGCTCTTTTAGTCAAAACTTGAAAATTATGCCATGGCGCACGGTTCATAACATCAAAGACTTTTTGGATAAATTCCTTTTTTACGTCCTTATGAAATAAATCACTCATTGAATTAACAAAGATAGTCTGTGGTTTTTTCCATTTTAATGGCAACTCCAACACATGATCATGCATGGCAAGCTTAAAACCCTTCGCATAATTAGGCTGTCCCATAGCCAACAAACGCTTTGCCATACGCTCAGCGTAACAGTTCTTACAGCCCGGGCTGATCTTGGTGCATCCAGTAACCGGATTCCACGTAGATTCTGTCCATTCAATAGTAGAATTAGAAGCCATAATTATTGCTCCTTATATCTAATCGTCACTAAATCCTTATTCCAATTAGAATCTGCGACATAAAAACCTTTAGTTTTATCACCTGTTTTATAATCAACTTCTATCAATCCCTGATTTTTCATGTCTTGTAAAATTTCACGCGTATATTTATTCGTAAAACATTTTTGCGCTACAACCTCAATAATTTCAATATTTGAAAGTTCTTTTTTCTCTTTAACATGTCCTTGCAAAAATTCTTTAATACAAGTGAAATTGCCAGATAGCGTAGAGAGATCAAAAAGAGTCGGTTCATTGTCCCTGTTCGTCTTCACCGTTTCACCATCATGCGCATATTTCCAAACAAGTTTATTCATCAAAATCATGCCTGTTACATGCTTTGTAAGATAAAACAGGGCATTTTTTCTTGTGCCACCATCCAGCCCCACAGACCTGACATATTTCAAGCGAATATGCTTGAGCAATTTCTGCCGGATGGATTCGTTAAAATCATTGATGTCTGCGTAATCAGCACAGCCCCTTTCCGTGAAATTCTCTAAGAAGTTTTTCAACGCTCCAACCTCATCGGCGCACTTAACAAACCGATACGAGTGAAAAGTCGGCAAAAACAAAAGGACTTCCGCTGAAGGCACATCCATAAATCCTTTAACGTCATCTACCCCGACATCGCTATAAGTGAATGGATCCAAAAAGAAAAACTTTGGTGCTTTAACTTTATCAAACGCATTAATCGCTTTCGTTTTAATCGAATCAAACTTCTCACAAACAGGCCCTATGATTTTTATCTGCCTAGGTATCGACATCTTCTGCAAATGTGCTGTTAAATCATCACAACACTTTTTGTCATCATCACTAAAGACAATTACGATCTCGGCGTTAGGTTGTTTGCTTTTTAAAACCGGGTTCTCAAGCATTTTTGCCGCAATATTTATCAAAACCAGAGGACTTCCATCCTCCTGCCCATTCTTGCCGCAACCACAGAAGAAGTCAGCCATATAACACCGGCCATATTGCATCAGCACCTTTGGTAAATAATTCTCTATATACTGACGATAAATGAGTATTTTTGATGCGGTCAAATCTGTTTGTTCATCAAAAAACTTGTTTTGCACGTTCTCCCTCAACACTATTTGAAAGTAATTTACAAATAGTCCTATATTTAAGTTTTACTTGCTATTTGACTAAGTAACTCCACTCATTCGAAACAGGGCTCATCAATAGGCGCAATTGCTCTCCTTTTCTGAGGTAACGATTCAGCATAAGCTATTAACCAATCTTTAGATAACTTTCCTTTGCTGGAAAACCCTGCCGAAGATTCGGCAGGGTCTGCAAAATTATGCCCCATAACAAGAGCCATGTACTGGCTCCGTTGTTGTTCTTGCTCATCTGTGAATCCGGATGCATTTGCAATTTCGGGTAGCGTTGAAAAGTCGTTTGTCGGCCGTGACCACGCTGATTTTCAGGTTATCGGCAAGACCGTTTGCCACCTTCTTGCCTTCAGCGACGGTCACGGTAATGGTTTTCATAGGGCCTCCTTTATGGTCATTTATTATGACTATATTATCTGTCTATTCTTTTATTTGTGTCAAGATGAACTATGGCTGGCAAAGCCATACCTCAAGAGGAAGCCGGTGAAGATGCGGGCGAAATCACAACCAACATGGTTTCGCTCATCCGTTTCCTCGAAGAACTGGACCGGAAATCGGTCGTCCGCAGCTCCAGCTCATACAAACCATATATCAAGAACCCAATGTATGTTGTCATCAAGCCAAGAGGTAGCAGTATCTTTATAATGAACTACCCCGCGCCAAGGGGCGAAGTAGTTAGACTTGCCAGCCTTTGGCGGTGCTGAGTTTCAGGAGAGCCGGGAGGAAGGTGACGGACGCGACAAGGCAGTTGAACACGCCAAGGGTCAGCACCAGACCCAGGCTGTAAACCCCATAATGGTCGGCCACCATCATACTGCCGAACCCGATCATGGTGGTGAGGGAACTAAGCAGGACCGCCACTCCTGTGCTTTTCCCCAAAACACTGGCATTTTTATCTTCTTCCTCCCTGTAGCGGTGCGTGATGTGAATGCCATTGACCACGCCGATGCCGAGAATGAGAGGCAGGATCACAAGATTCGCCATGTTCAGTTTCAGCCCGATCAGTTCCATGATGCCCACTGTCCAGATTGAACCTGCCAGCACCGGAAGCAAAACAAAAAAAACAGTACGCAGGTTTCGGAATAAAAGCGAAATGTAAATAATGATTGCCGTCATGGCATAGAGCCCGCCTTTGACATAACCCTCTGTCATCAGCCGGGTGGACTCAAACATATGTATTGCATTGCCGGTGACATCCGGGTCCACAGACCTGAGGTCATTTAAATATTTGTGCCGCTGATCCAGATCCCAGACATCCACACTGGGAAAAATATGCGCTACGTATTTGCCTTTTTGCGATATGTAACGCTTTCTCAGGTCATCGGAAATTTCCTCCAATTTTACAAATCGCACATCGGCATTGGCTTTGAGCTCATCCATAAGGTTGCGGTAATCGGCGAAAAGCAGTTTTGAAAAATTTGCCAGTCTTTGTTCGACCATGCCGGGCTCCACCTTTCGGCTTTGTTCCCGAAAATTTTTGACCAGGTTTCCCGCTATTTGCACCTGGTCGAGGTCATCTCCCTCTCTGCCTTGTAGTTTGAACTGGATGCCCTTCAGGGTTTTGTTCAACGCTTTCCATGAAAAATCCACATCTTCTGGCTCCACTTCCAGATCTTTTAAAAGCGGTGCAAGGTTTTTTTTGATGAAACTTGCGTTTTCCTCCTGATGGTTGGGTATTACCGCCGTGATACTTTCAACCTGGGCTACGGTTGGGAGGGCCTTGAGTTGGCGCTCCTTCTCCTGAATCTCTTCCAGGGAATCCGCCAGGATGGCGGCAGACCAGGCGGACCGCCCCGCACTTTTGAGAATTTTCATTTCATATTGGACCGCTTCGGTGCCCTTGGCTTGCAGGTTCAGCAGGTTATAGTCAAAACGCAAATCTTTCAAGGACACGGATGCGACGAGAACCAGAACCGTACAAATTCCGATTATGAGGTAATAATGGTCGAAAATTTTATCAATACACCCTCTTTGATTTCCGGTCGTGGAATTTTTATGCGCATAACTGGGCTTTCTCCATTTTTCTTCCACGGTGACCAGAGCGGGGAGCACCAGGAGCATGGCAACCATGCAGAAAAGAATACCCCACCCGGCGATCCAGCCCAGTTCCACAATACCGATGAAGTCGGTCAGCACCATGGCGCCAAACGCCATAGCAGTGGTGATGGCGCCGGAAAAGTTGCCCTTGCCTGTTCCCTGTAATGTTTTTTGCAGAGCTGGCAGGATTTCGTTGCCCAACTCACGCTCTTCTTTAAACCGTTCGAGAATATGGATTCCAAAATCTATGCCCAATCCAATCAGGATAGTGGTGAACACCACGGAGAGGATATTGAGATGTCCGATAGTCAGGGTAGTGAACCCCATCGTCCAACTCAAACCGAGCAGAAGGCAGAACACCGCCAGAAGAGGTTTAACCACCCCCTGATAAGCAATGACAAATAACAGGGCCACCCCGGCCAAAGCAATCTGCGATGCGGTTTCAACATCGGACTGAGTGGTCACCATTTCATCACTGGATATCACATCTTCGCCAGTGAGCCCGACCGTGACGCCGGGGAAATCTTTGCGAGTTTCGGCTATAAACCGACGGGCCTGCATCACCGCATCTTTGTATCCGGTAAAACTGGTTTCGTCGTCGTTAGGAACCACGAGAATGAAAAGCAGGTCCCCGTTTTCAGAGGTCATATACCCTTGCTCGCGCAGGGATTCGTCACTGCCCTTAAACAACGCTTGCCAGGGTGAGCGATAATCCGTTGCGCCCTCCAGGAAGCGGGTCATTTCTTCCAGAAGCCGGATCAAAAGATTGAGATCGCCTTCATCTTCGTTCTTTTCCTCCTCGGCCCCACCCAAAAAATCGGTCAGCAGGGAATCAACCATCCCGGAACTGATTTCCGCGTTGATGCTGGATAAAAGCGGGTGGAGTCCCGGTGACATATTCACAGACTCCAGAAAACCCTGATGGTCCTCCAGCTTCCCGGCCAAAGTTTGCAAATCTGCAGGGTCAAGATAAAGCATGAACCGCGAGCGGAAGTACCGGGTATCGATTTTGTAAACAACCTTGGAGAATAATCGCGGCTGAGCCCGCAGTTTTTCTGCCAGCGCCTCGGCAAATCCGGACATGTCCGCAGTTTTTTTTCCTTCCACCACAACGACCATACCCTCGAGGTCTTCAAATTGCGCCCGGTAATCTTTATAGAGTTTTACATAAGGCTGGCCTCTGGCGACCAGGTCGCCACGGCCAGTTTTAAAGGTAAGATTTTGCGCGGTCACCCACAAAGACAAAACAGCCAGAACCAGAGATATGGCAATAACAATCAGGGAATGCTGATAGGCAAAACGCTCAATGGCAAATAAGAAGCGGCTGAGAGGGCCATTCGGGGATTTCATGGGAGATTTTTATTTTGTCCCGGCGAACCTGCCGGTGGTTCGAATATTCTTCCCCGCCCTTCGTACCGAGACCTTTGCACAACCCCGAGATTCTTCGTCATGTTGTTCCTCAGAATGACAAAATGGCTCTTTCTCGTCATGCTGAGCTTGTCGAAGCATCTCGCTTCCCAGCTTTTCCGACTTATGCAAAGGTCTCCTTCGTACCCCGCCGGGATACAGCGAGCAATCACTTTAGTCGGTGAGCTAAAGATTATCTTGTCCTGCGGAAGGGTTCTGCACGTTAAAAGCGCATGCCAAGGCTGAAGACGTGGGCATTGAGCCCAATATTAGGGAATTGGATTCCGGCGTTGGAAACATGAAAGAGCCGGTAATTAATGGAATAGGCACCTTTCTTCTTGAAGTATTCCAATCCGGCTCCGGCGTGAAGCAGAAACTGGAAGTCGCTACCCAGTTCCCTCTCGGCAATATCCTTCCAGTTAGTCATGGAAAAACCCGCGCCAAGAAGAATATTTGGAGCCCACCTTCTTTTAGGACTGAGAAATTTATACTGGGCCATCAAGGGCGACCAGGCAACCAGATATGCGGCCTCCCTGTCAGCCATGGCAAGCCCGCCTTCCATATGGTAGAACCATGCCCCGCGATACCATGAATTACCGATCAACCCGGTCAAGTTACGTTGCCAGTTCGGGAAAAAGAATCCGAACCCCATATCGGTGCGGTTGGGTCCGGGAGGGATATTGTCTGTCCAGCCCCAACCCACCTGGGCACCAAAATCAGAGCTTCCCTTTTCGAACCTTTGCGAAAAGCTTTCGGCTCCTACAGTCGCCACATTGAACATTAAAAAAACCGCAAGGCAAGGCAATGCACGCAATATAAATTTCATATCCTATTGTTTCCTAAAGTTTAAAATCCTTTTAACCACAACGAATAAAGGACGGATTGTAGCATAAAAGTTGTCGAATTTCAGGCAATTATTTGCATTTGTCTTCATTCCTCTTTGTGCTATAATCGGCCTTTTCTCAAATAAATAAAGGGATTTTCGCTATGATGGGAATAGGGTTTCCAGAATTAATGATCATTTTGGTCATTATCATGATCATCTTCGGGGCTGGAAAGTTGCCGGAGATTGGCAGTGCCTTTGGTAACAGCATTCGAAACTTCAAAAAGTCAATGAAGGAAGCTGAAGAGAGTTCAGAAGAAATTCCGGAGGCTACCGATGCCGCGAAAGAGGTGACCGAAGGAGATAGCGCTGAGCCCGCAACCGCTGAGAAGCCTGTAGCCTCGGCCACAGAGCCTGAAGCCAAATAAATCGCCCGCCTTACCCCCTCCCCGGGAGGATGATTTTTTACAAAGTATTGCGATCATTTGACGAATCGCTTTGTATTTAAAAGCATCTTAAAGTCACTGGAATAAGAGGGGGAATTGCAAGTCCCGACAGGTTCAAATACATAGAAACCTATGCCTTTTCCTGGCAGAAAATAAAACTGGATTTGCTCTTTTATGTCCTTTACCCAGCAAAAAGAAGATAAAGAAATAGAAGAAGCCCTGGTCAGAGATCTTCAAGCGGGTGATGTTGAGGCCTATGACAAAATCGCGGAGCTTTATCAAAAGAAAATATATGCCCTCAGTTTCAACCTTCTGCGCAACCAGATGGATGCGCAGGATGTGACTCAGGAGGTTCTCCTGACACTATTCAGGAAGATCAATACATTTCAGGGCAAATCAGCGTTTTCAAGCTGGGTTTATCGCATTACCTTGAACTCCAGCTATATGAAGTTGCGGAGCAAAAAAAAGGAACCCAACGTTTCCATTGACGAGTTACTACCCTCCTTCAATAGTGCCGGGTTTCAGCAGGAAAAAATTCAGGACTGGTCAGAAAATACCGAGTCCTTATTGTTTGACAATGAAACGCGCGAGGTCATCAACAAAGCCGTTGGCCTTTTGCCGGAAAAAGAAAAAGTGGTTTTCTTATTGCGGGACGTTGAAGGCCTCTCAACCGAAAAAGTGGGCGAAATATTAGACCTGACCATTCCAGCGGTAAAATCAAGGCTACACAGGGCCCGATTGTTTTTGAGGAAAAAACTTTCCGGCTATTTTGAGGAATACAATTCCCAAAAGGGGGATATATGATTTGTTGTAAAGAGTGCATTGATCTGCTGTACGATTATATTGAAGGATCTCTAAGCCAGGACACCAGCAAATCCCTTGAAGAGCATTTTGAGGAATGCCCTCCCTGCATCGCTTTTTTGAATACCTATAAGTCAACAACTACCCTTTGTCGGGAAACCTTGAACCAAATTAAAATCCCTGACGAAGTTCGCCATACCCTGCAAAG
>PCTK01000105.1 GCA_002786505.1 Nitrospinae bacterium CG22_combo_CG10-13_8_21_14_all_47_10
CGGGAATCCGCTTCCGGTTCCAGCATAAGAGGATTGAGTCCCATCTCTGAACAACATGCCCGAAAAAAAGGCGCTACCGATAAAAGCATTCAAGCTGTTAAAGATATGGAAACGTTTAAAGTTCGGCCCGAAGAACTGGACCGGTTTCTGGAAGAAGGAAAACTGGGTGAATATTCCCAATAAATATCTGCCATGCACAAAAATAATTTAAAAATTTTCGGATTCAGTTTTTTCTGTCTCGGGCTCTTCGGACTTTTGACTTACGCAGACCCTTCCTACTCCTTTGACTTGGGCCGGATACTCAAGGATGTGGAGAAGTCGACCCAACCTCAACCCAAAAAGGAAGAATTGGACATTAAAGTTCAGGAGCCTGAGTCAACGACTCCAAAACAAAGTACCGATGATGGCGGAGTGATCGGTTTGGGCCAGTCGTTGGGTATTTTTGATAAAAAAACCTCCAACATTCTCAAACAAAGCGTGAATACCCTTCAAGCCCTTCAACCCATTGGCTATGAAGAAGAAAAGGCCATTGGCGGAAGACTTGCCGTGGAAGTATTCGGCCGGTATGGGGGTGCGTATCAGGACCCCGAGTTGCTTCGCTATATCAATCTGGTAGGGCAAGCTGTTGCGGATGTTTCGAACCGCCCGGATATCGATTACCATTTTGCGATTTTAAACACCGAGCAGACCAACGCATTCGCGACCCCGGGGGGCTATGTCTTCGTCAGCATTGGCTTATTAAGAATGATTGAAAACGAGGCACAATTGGCCGGTGTGCTGGCGCATGAAGTCGCGCATATCAGCCAAAAACATGCCCTGCAAACTTTGGAACGGAGCAGGAGTTTGCAAGGAGTCAGTTCCCTGACGCTCGCAGTAATGGATAAAAATCCTGGCATGTTTGATAAGTTGATCGACGAAGTGTCAAACATCCTGTTCACCAAGGGGTTGGATAAAAACCTGGAATTCGAGGCAGATAAGTACGGGCGAGAATTTGCCTACCGCATGGGCTACTACCCAGGAGGGTTGCAGGACTTTATTTATAAATTGGGCAAAAGCGCGGCAGGAGGCGAGTCCATTTTCATGAGCACCCACCCTTCAACAAACGAGCGTTACAGCATATTGAAAAATTCCTGGAGCCGCTATCAGAAGACCGCCCTCTACCCCGTACTGGAGAAACGACTCCTGTCCGCATTGAAAAGGCTCAATTAATCATGAAGCAGAATTCAATTTTCCGGGATGAATTGCCGGGAGAAAAAAAGAGCATCATTAACCTGTTGATGACCGGCTACATCGTGGTCATTTCCTGCCTGGGGTATGCGGCCTTCTTTCTCTATGTTCAGCTTGGGCAAATTGAGAGGATTGTGGGAACCATGGACACGCAGACTTTGGCTCCCGATCAAATGGAATTGTTAAAAAGCCGGGTCATTCGTAGCGCCGGACAATTAAAAAATGAGATGATTGGAATGGCCATTGTCGGAAGCCTGGTTTCAATCATTGGCGGATTTTACACCGTCAGCATGATTATCAGGCCCTTGAAAAAACTGGTGCGGTTTGCGGAGGAGAAAGGGACGACCGAGCTTCCCGAAATCAAGTCCAATACCGAAATCAAGCAGTTGGCAACTGCCATCACGCAATTAACAGAAAGTTTGAATCAGCCTCCTCCCGCAGAAAAAGAGCTATCTTCCTGAGCAGACAAAAAAACCTTTTGGCTTAAAAGCCGTTGTAGTCCATTACCTTTGCGCTCAATTCGTCGTCAAAGGAAAATATCTCCCTCCTGGGAATGCCTACTTCCTCCAATAACGCGTCATAGTATTTAAAGGCCAATATTTCTTTCAAACGCAGGACCGCCTTCTGGATCTCCTCTGGAGACTGGGTAATTGGCACCAAGTCGTTGCAAAGCAATTCTACGGGAAGAGGTTTATTAGAAAGCCGGGCCATGAAGGTTGAAATTCTGGAAACCTCCAGATCGCGCCGGAAAATCTTCCTGTCGGTTATTTCCATTTTTATATACTTCACGCATTTTTCGTGAAGAATGAGCCTTTGCTTCCAGGGTTCAGTTTTTTTCCACTGCTCAAACCGCAATTTAACAGGTTGCTCTTGTTTTAACCGATGTATTTCGTCCATCCGGGACTGATAATTTTTTTGGAAAGCTTTTCGGACCTCGACCCTGTTCAGCAATTCGTCATCGTAATATTTTTCATGGAACTTTTTATCCGCTTTCCTTTTTTCTTTCCATTTTTCATAACGCAGGGTGATCACTTCCTCGCGGGTCATGGATTGAATTTCCCGGTAGAGAGTATGAGCCTTTTTAATATGAACAGACGTTGCCTCTTCGACCATTTTTGCGTATTTTTCAGGATTCCTTTCCTCCAATTCCGCCAAAACGGGTTTGAACTCTTCCCAACGAAGATTGGCTTGCCATCCGCCAAAAACCAGTCCGCCAAAAATCATCCACTTGATGATCCTTTTTATGGTTTTTTTCATAGTTTATTCGACTCGGTTGAAAATGGGTTTGTCATCCTTGAGCATTTTGTCAAAAGGATCAAACCCTAGCCGGTATATTGCATGAGTAGATTAGTAAGGTAAGGACTTCATCCATAATAATCCCCCTCATCCTAACCTTCTCCCTCCAGGGGAGAAGGGACTTTTTGCTTCCTCTCCCTTGAAGGGAGAGGATGAGGTGAGGGTGGTTTAATAATACTTTCAGCCCGAACATGGGATTACTCATGCAATATGCGGAATAGTAACTTATCGGATTTTCGTGGGAAACTGTTTAGCCTCAGACTATCACAGGATGTGTGTCGATGTCGCGTCTGCGCAAGAATGGGGAGGATATATCAGGGTTTTTCAGGTGATACAGAAACAGGGAGGTTTTCTTAATGCTTGAAATGACGGATGCCGGTAAATACCATCGCTATATTGTGCTCGTTAGCCGCTCGCAAAACTTCTTCGTCCCGAATGGAACCCCCAGGAGAAATAATGGAAGTAACACCATTTTTAGCGGCCTCGTCAATGGAGTCCCGGAACGGGAAAAACGCATCAGAAGCCATGACAGCTCCCTGCAAAGGCTTGCATGCTTTCTCAACCGCGAGGCGGGCAGAGTCAACCCGGCTCATTTGCCCCGCTCCAATACCAAGAATTTCCCGATCTTTAGCATAAACAATGGCATTGGACTTAACATGTTTGGCCACGATCCAGGCAAATTTCATATCTTCCATTTCCCGGTCATCAGGTTTTTTTTCGCTCACCACCTTGAGTTGGTCTTCAACGTAGGTTAACGAATCCTGACTTTGAATCAATAGTCCACCGCCAATTCGCTTCAAATCAAATTTTTCAGTATCCGCTGAAGAGCCCATTGTCGGCATTTGCATAAGCCGGACATTTTTTTTCGTGGCAAATAACTTCAAAGCTCCTGGGTCAAAACCGGGGGCAACAACGGCTTCGACAAAGTTTTTAGCAATTTCCTCCGCCGTCTCGGCAGTAACCGGTCGATTGAACCCAAGAATTCCTCCAAATGCAGATACCGGGTCCACCTCGCGGGCAACAATAAATGTTTTCAATTGGTCCTCACCCTGCGCCACACCACAGGGGTTCGTATGCTTAATAATAGCCACAGCACCCTGATCAAATTCCTTGACCAACTCCCAGGCCGCATTCAAATCTATAAAATTATTAAAAGAGAGTTCCTTCCCTTGAAGCTGTTGGGCAGAAACAATCTCTGACGGTAAAGGAGAGCTTTCTTTATACAATGCGGCGGACTGGTGCGGGTTTTCCCCATAGCGCAGTTCTTGCATTTTCTCAAACGGCTGGTTGAACAGCGGGGGAAAACCAGACTCTTCCTGCCATTTCCCTGTCAAATATGCGGCGATCAAAGAATCATAACGGGCCGTGTGCGCAAAGGCATCCCGGCACAATCGTCTGCGTGTCTCAAGAGTCACGGCTCCGGCCTTTATTTCCAGTAAAACCAGGTTGTATTCGGCCGGGTTCACCACCACTACCACATCCTTGGAGTTTTTCGCCGCCGACCTGACCATCGCCGGACCACCAATATCGATATTCTCAATGGCAGTTTCCAAAGAGCAATCCTTTTGTGCTACCGTTTGCTCAAACGGATACAGGTTGATCACCACCAAGTCGATCGGCCGGATTCCGTGATCCTCCATTGCCTTGACATGCTCCGGCACATCCCTGCGTGCCAGAATCCCGCCGTGAACCCTGGGGTGAAGCGTCTTGATTCTGCCATCCATCATTTCAGGAAAACCGGTATAGTCGGATACCTGAATTACAGGAACTCCGCCTTTACGCAACAAGTCTGCCGTGCCGCCGGTGGAAAGTATCTCAACCCCGGATTTTTGAAGCTCGGTTGCAAACTCCAAAATACCGGTTTTATCCGATACGCTTATCAATGCCCGTTGTATGGGTTTCATCAAAATAAGGGAAACATTAAGTTATTGAGGAAGTTTTCTTTTTGGGGCCTGAGACTTCGTTATCAGAAAACCTGGGGTCAGTGCGCTAATCAGCTTCAATAACCAGACCGGAAAAGAGCCGTAGGACTCCCAAAGCGCGGGTTCTTTTTTCTGGGGTGGGGAAACAGTTTTTTGGGGATCGGGCATCACTCACCTCTCCAAATTAAAGGATTCTGAATACAAATGAAGTGCGAAGTCTACACTTTTTCAACCCAATTTAAAATAAAAATTCTCATCGGCAAATCCACAGCCATAGCTCTGATTGTCAGGAAAAAGGAATTGCCGTCTAAAAAAACACCTATCTTCCATCCCCGTCAACCAGCAAAAGGCCCTGCGTGTATTTCCAGTCAATAGGTCGAGAAAGATCCAGACTGCCGAACTGAGCTTCAAGATTTTCAGCGCATTCCTGAAGCAGGCCCTGCAAACACTTCTTATCTGAATCCGTCCAGGCCATAGGCGCATTGAGCAATTCCTGCTCAAAGGCCGCAAAGAGGTCTTCATTGCACTGCTTTGCCTCATCCCGAAAAATTCCTGGCAAAAAAATCATTTCCAGAAAACTCTTTGCGGCCACATCTGCAAGCGGTTCACAGGATAACCGACGAAATAAGACATATTGCGCCAACGCCGTGGTCAGCAAACTTAACAAGTTAATGGATTCCTGGGTTTCCGCGTCCTCACTTTGACTTTTTAGAGACAGAAACATTGCTTCGCTCAAGCCTAACCCCTGTTTGGCAAAACGGCTATAGAATTTCCACCGGGTTAAAAAATCATTCACAACCCTGACATCCTTCACCGAATTCAGATCACGCCAATTGAAGGAATCCTGATTTTTTTCCACCACCTGGGGAAATCGAAAAACTAAAGCTCCCAGCTTTTCCTTATCCCCGGCCGAAATAAAATGTTCAATATAGGAACCATTCTCGTTGATGAAAACACTTGCCGCGGATCGGATCTGCCTTAATTGTTCATAACCCACCTGGAAAAAGGACTGCATCCAAACCTGGCTCAACAAGGCCACGCCTTTTTTCAGATCACTTTCTGCCCCCAGCTCCAGACCTATGTTTATATACCCCAAAGCTTTTTTAAGAGCTCGTTGACGAACATCCCTGGATGACAGTTCATACCCATCTGCAACAATGACCTTATTAGCCAGACAAACCAGTTCCCAACGCAAAGCTTCAAAGCGGTTTTCGTCTTTCAGGTTAGCAAGGCATTGGCTAAAAAAAAGAGCCTCATCCAAATGAGCCAGAGGATATCGCGGAGAAAATCCAAGCGGGCTTGAGGGAAGCTCTTCCTGCGCGGGTAGTTTTAACTTTAAAATTTCCGGGTCCAAACGGCTATATATACCAATCGCCTCGTCGAACTCAGGAATACCCCGTTCACCAGCGCGATTCACTCGCCACTGATATGCCCTCTCCACGGTAAGAGTAACGGGATACCAGATCACCGCTTCCAGCAGGTTGTAAAGGAGGTTTTGATCCCTTTCATGTAGTAAAAGCAGGAGTTTTTTAATTGCCTTGCTGTTTTCAACCTGGAAAAAAATATCATAGACTCCATCAAGGGAAAAATGTTCAAGTCCTTCCACCCCTTCGTAGGAGTTGGTCATTTCGTCCTCCTTAAAAACTTTAAAGAAGGCTTGAAAAAGCACTACTTTTTGGTCGAAATCCTCACTCAAGAACCAATCCAGGGTTGCAGGGTCCTGACATTGATCCAGCAAAACCATCCAATCCAATGCCTGCTTAGGCTGAAATTTGTCTCCCTGCCACCATTCCACATCAAAAATATATTGCAGTTGGTCTGGCGAAATCATGGAAATAATCAGAAGAGAATCTTCTTTTCCAACCTCCTTAATCAAATTATAGACCTCTTCTACGGGAAGAGACTGTGTCACCTCAACCGCTTTTTCAGAAAGCATGAGAATCTTCTGTTGTAAATGAGGGTCAAGACCAAGGATGCAGGACACCTGCTCTTCCACCGACAGGCCAGACAAAATATCTTCCACCTTACGTGGCTGGGTTTTCACCCACTCCTCGGGAAATGGCAAGCCCCGCCCGACATGCGAATTTTCTTTATCAATTTTATCAATCATAATTTTAAAATTAAAAAAACTAAAAGTACTTCATGGACGCAACATGATGGTTGTAAGGATTCTTCCCGTCTCACCCTCGCGTCGATAGGAATAAAGGTTTCTGGTAGAACAACAAGTACAATGCCCCATCGAAAAAATATTTTCCGGTAAAAGACCGGCCTTTTCAGCTTCCATTTTGTTTACCGCGATCAAATCCAAAAAGCATTTACCAGGCGGACCGGACCGGAACCAATTTATTTCATCAGGAAACGATTCTTTAAAAGGTTGAACACAGTCCTCACCCACTTCATAACAACATTTTCCTATTGCAGGTCCAAAGCCCACCACCACCTCTTCGGGATGAGATCCATACACCCGGACCATCTCCCTAACTACCTTAAAAACAATACCTTTTGCAGACCCCAGTCTTCCAGCATGAATGGCTCCAATCACTTTCAATCTAGGATCATAAACCAAAATGGGGAGACAATCTGCAGTAAAGATTCCGATAGGCTTTCCAGAAATTTGAGTCAATAAAGCATCGGCTGGAACTTTTCCGACCTCACTAAACTCTAGAGCGGGGTCATCCAGTATGAAAATATTATCGCCATGAACCTGATTGACCAAAAACAGGCTTTGGTTTTCGATTCCTATGAATTTTAAAAACCATTTCACATGCTCTTTTGTTTTTTCAGAATTATCATTACCCCGGTCAAAAAGTTCTTCAACTTCACCTTGATCGTTTTTAAAGTAACGGGGGCTGACAGCGTGAACCAGTTCAGGAAATGTTTCAAACTCATCAAATCTCAATTTTTCCAGTCCACTATCCATAAAATTTTAATTATTTTTTCAAACCCATTAAAGTATTCAGCAAACAAAATCAGTATACTCGCAAAAAACTAAAAAAACTAAGAAAGGTATTTGCCCCTTTATTCATGCGGGTTTTACGAGGCTTGATAAAAACAGACTGTGCCGGATCCGCATCCACCTTTTCAATAGTCAATTAATAGCCACTCTGAAACATTAATTTTTCTTAATATTCGCTTGACATCAAACGCTTATCGCATAAAATGATAATCGGTATTTGGGCGCTGAAACGAATACCGAATGATGTAAGAAAGGAGATCTTGATGGCAACCAAGAAAAAGGCAACAAAGAAAAAAGTAGCTAAGAAAAAAGTAGCTAAGAAAAAAGTAGCCAAGAAAAAAGTAGCTAAGAAAAAAGTAGCTAAGAAAAAAGTGGCCAAGAAAAAAGTAGCCAAGAAAAAGGTCGCTAAGAAAAAAACCGCCGCTAAGAAATAATCAAGATGGTTTGGTTTTCTTTTTAGCTAAGGTGGATTGCGGCAAGCTAACTCTCAATTCAATTTCTAGCGTAATAACCCAAAGTCGTTTCAGCGCCCAATCAACACCGCCACCCGCCTAGCAACCTATTGTTATTTCTGGCATTACCGTCCCACCTGGATATAGATGGACTTCAAATAAAACGCTTCGGCGAATGTTGCCGGGTGATCCAGCGCATGTCCTGTTTTAGCTATCTCTTTATATTTTTTTCCTGCTGAATCAATTCCACGGTAAACCGCATTATAAAATTCATCTGCTGGCACGTGTCTTGAGCAGGATGCCGCAAGCAATGCCCCCGATGTCACCTGCGCACCGGCTTTAACTAACCTCGTATAAGCCTCCAGAGCCTGGGCTTTTTGTTTTTTATTTTTTGCAAATGCCGGTGGATCTAAAATCACCAAATCAAAAAAGCGTTTTTCAGATTTTAACCTGGCAAGTATTTGAAAGGCGTCTCCTTCAGCTTGAGTAAAGTTTTGAGCGGGAAATGATTTTTCAGGAAAATTTAATTTCAAGTTTCGTAATGACGTCTCCAAGGCAAACGAACTACTGTCCACCTCCATCACCGACCTGCACCCGCCAGCTAACGCGTATACCGAGAACCCGCCAGAATAACTGAAAACATTCAGCACGGATCGGCCTTTCGCCATTCCCCGAATTCTTAAACGATTTTCCCTCTGATCCAAAAAAAAACCCGTCTTCTGCCCCTCAACAACATCCGCCAAAAACTTCAGTCCATTTTCCTTGAATTGCACCCAGCCCGAGGTCTCTTCTCCGTACAGAGTTTGCCCGTCCCGGTAAGTTGAGTGGGTGTCAAGGAATTTGCTGACGTTGCGAGCTAATCGTAAAACCACTTGCCGGCTTTTAAATTCCTTTTGAAACAATTCACATAGTTCAACCAAAAACGGAAACCAGCTTGCGGTATACAGTTTCAAAACCAGGACCCCCTCATACCGGTCCAGCACCAGCCCGGGAAACCCGTCACTCTCGCCGTTGATAACTCGATACCCCGTCGTTCCCTGACCTTCTAACTCCGCTCGGATAATTTTGGCCGATCGCAGGCGCTCCAGGAAAAAACTACCATCAATTTTCATCGGCTTCCCCAAGCTCAACACCCTGAAGCAAAGATCCGAACCCGGATCCCACAAGCCCACAGCCAGAAAACGGTTATTTTGATCATAAACCACGCCCAGGTTTTCTGACGCGTCTTCAGAAATCCGGTTTTGAATTTGGTACTTGAAAATCCAGGGATACCCCTGGCGGATTTTTCCTTGTAGGGTTTTGGATATCTGGATCTTAATCATTCTAGTGGATTTCTAAAAATCATTATTTGCATCTTTGTTTTTCAGGAATGCAAATTAAAGGTTCAAAATTCTACTAACAGGTTGCTGAAAAACTCTTTCGCATGTCATTCTGAGCGTAAGCGAAGAATCTCTACCCTTGAAAACACTGGATTCCCGCCTGCGCGGGAATGACGGGAAAAGAGAGAGTTTTTCAGCAACCTGCTAATTCTTGCGGATATCTTTTAAAAGGATGTCTTGATATTTGGCAGAGCATCCAGAATCTTTATTTGACGGGCCTGCACATGTCTTGGGGTAGGTCTGAGTGCCCAATGCCTTGGGCTTGGCAAGACCGCCGCCATCCATGCCGACTCCACCGGCGAAAGGGTTGTTGCTGAATGCCTGAAATAATTCTGAGCCGCCTGCTCACAACCAAAGATACCATCTCCCCACTCCACCACATTCAAATAAACTTCCAGTATTCTTTGTTTGCTCCAAAAAAATTCAATCAACACCGTAAAGTAACTTTCCAGCAGTTTCCGAGGCCAGGTTCGGCTTTGCCACAAGAACACATTACGGGCGGTTTGCATGGAAATAGTACTGGCGCCCACTTTCCGGTCTGTCGTGAGGTTGGTCTGAATCGCATACTCGATGGCCAGCCAGTCGAATCCATTATGCGCAAAAAACTTCTGATCCTCACCAGCTAAAACCGCCTTCGTGATATTTGGGGACAACTGTTCAACGGGCATCCAAACACTTAACTGCAGGGGGAGGTTCTTCGGAGCGCCACTTTCCACCCAGCGAATCCACATCAAAGGCGTTGTGGGTGGATTCACAAACCTGTATAGCAGAACAGGAACTATTGTTAGGGCGACAAAACACAACAAAAGACCAAAAGCAATTTTCCATATTCGAATGCGCTTTTTGCCGCGCTTGCGTTTTTTTTTCATCACGAGCCCCCCAAAAACATAGACTCCATTCCAAGAGGCTGTTTAAATCCCCCCAACCCCCGCGTGATTATGACACAGCCTCCAAGTAGAGACCTCCCGGTTCCAGGCAAGAAATCAGCTTTCCTTGGCCACAGAGTTATAGAGATTAACAGTTTTCTGGAAAGCCTCGTTGTGTTGCGGAGGGATATTTCGAGTGTAACTTTTATGATGCTTGAAGGTGAAGGGATTATAGATCGTTTCCCTATTTTTCCGGTTCTGTATCTCATAATGCAAATGCGGCGCAAAGGTTCTCCCTGTGTTTCCAGATTCAGCGATCTGCTGGCCCGCCTGAATGGTTTGGCCTGGTTTAACTTTTACCCGGCTCAAATGGAGGTAGAGGGTTTTTATTCCTAATTTGGGGTGATCGATTTCAACGCAATAACCATTGGCTCGAACATTCCAGTTTGTGCGTATGACTTTTCCGGCAAACCCTGAGTAAATGGGAGTTCCCACCTCGGCTTTGAAGTCTGTCCCGGAATGGCCCCCCGCCCCTTTGCGAAAATCCCCCGGTAGCGAAGTGATTTCAATATAGTGCCGGATGGGGCTCTGAGTTTCGACGATACGCTGTGCGATCTCGTTCCCTTCTCTATCAAAATAGCCGCCATTACCATGGTCGAACTCATCAAAATAATAGGCTTCATAGGTTTTGCCAAATAATTGGCTTTCATAAGAAAGTTTGAGAATTTTAAACTGCTCGGGTCCTTCCACCTGCTGGTATACCAAGTCCAAAGAATCTCCGTTTCTCATGCTTTTTTTAATGTCCATGAACCATGCCATAAGACGACCGATATGGGCGGAAAGCGCGGCGCATCCATTTTCGCGGGCAATTATTGCGCACACCGTATAGTTTAATGAGTTTTTAATTTTGAATTTTAAAGTGTGGGTGGCTTGGCCCTCGAGAACCTGGTCTGACGGAGCTATAAATGATGCAGGCTTTACCCCGTTGGCAGATTGAGGTTTTTTTTCACTCAATACTTCGGACGGTTCCACAGAGATTTTTGATACGGCCTCCGTATCCTGCGGTAAAGACGCGACCGCAACATTACTTTCTTTGTCAAAAAACAGGAGAAAAATATTCAATCCCACCGAAGCAATAAAGAGAAGGGCAAATCCGAATCGGGAGTTCCTTTTCTTTTGGATATGTTGGTTGTAAAGCGAGGAGGTAGGAATGTCCATTTTCTTTCCTTCAGTTAAATGATACAGTGGCTGTTTAAAATAAAATTCTGTTATGAAAAACAATAAGGGGAAAAGACCCGTATGAAAACCGGGTAATTTCAGAATCCGCCCATTATATAAAATAATGCCAATAAAAACAATAAGTTCTGCCCTCGCTGAATATCAACCCGATATCCTGTTCCTGGAGGAAGGGGTGAGCGATTACCCTCTTGCGCAAGAAGTCCTCTCCCGGCTCCCCGGAGTTCCCCGGCAGACGTTTCGGGATATTTCTCTCCTCACTGAACAGATGAAGTCCTCGCAATACGATGTTTTTGGGGAGGGGAAAAAACGTTTAGTGTTATCCCATTTTAAGGGCTCTTTCCTGAAGAAGTGTCCGGGCATCAGCCCGGGCATGGTGTGTTGCAATTATTATGTTGTGAACTTATCAAAAAACTGTGTCTACGATTGTTCGTATTGCTTCCTGCAGGATTTTTTAGGCAACAACCCCATGCAGGTAGCCTATGTGAATGTGGAAAATCTTCTTGAAGAATTGGAAGAAGTGTTCACACAATACCCGGATCGCAACTTTCGCGTAGGGACAGGGGAATTGACAGATAGCCTGGCTCTGGATTCCATCATCCCTTATACCGCCTATCTGCTTCCATTTTTCAACCGGCAGTCGAACGCCGTACTGGAATTAAAAACCAAGTCAGATCAGATTGAGAATTTGTTGAACCATCCCGATCCCAGGAATATTATTGTATCCTGGTCACTAAATCCACAAGCCATCATTGATCAGGAAGAAAAGGGAACGCCGGGCTTAATCCAGCGGCTTGAATCTGCCCGGGCATGCCTGGAAAAAGGCTACCGCATCGGATTTCATTTTGACCCGATCATTTTGATACCGGGTTGGGAGGAGGCCTACCAACAACTGGTCAATATTGTGTGCGACACCCTACCGATCGACCAAGTGGAGTGGGTGAGCCTTGGAAGCTTTCGCTACCGCCCCAGCTTGAAATCCATCATCAAAAACCGCCATCCGGAAACCCGTTTGTTCACCAGTGAACATCTGCCCAGCAAGGATGGCAAGTTCCGCTACCTTCGCCCTTTAAGAAACCAGGCCTATGAAACCATTCGCGGTTATCTTATGTCCCGTTCGCAAAAATTGAATATTTATCTTTGTATGGAAACCCGGGAAATCTGGGAAGGTGTAACGGGGAAAACGCCAAGGAGCGATAAAAAACTGGACCAGTTTTTCGACCTTTGACTAAAATTTACAGGAGTCTGCTGGACTTGGCGCATGAGAAAAGGGACGCTCCTTCTTCCATGCTATACGCAAGCTGTAGTATTATATTCAGGCGTATGAAGCAAAAGAGATTTACTAATGGGTATAGTCGTCAGTCGGGTATTGATAAGTTAGTCATCAATATGGTCAGTGCTTCTTCTCAGCGCTTCAGATAATGCGGAAGATATGATGCCTGTTGGAACAGCAATCAGCCCTAACCCAAGTATAAGTATTCCAAAAGTAAACAACCTTCCCCCGGTTGTAATGGGGTAGATATCCCCATAACCCACAGTTGTGAGTGTTGACACGGCCCACCATAAGCAGTCGAATATGGATCTATATTTTTCTGGTTGCACTGCGTGCTCAAAGTAATAAATTCCGACTGAGGTAAGGTAAAGCATAACAAGAGTGGCGATGAAATAAATGATCAGCTCTTCCTTGGCTATGGTGAGTGCAAGAACAAAGCGCTTAATGGCGGCCCCGTATCTCACCAACTTCAGTAATCTTGCAAGCCGCAAGATGCGTAGCAAGCGAAGAGTCCTCAAATCCAAACCTGTACTCATATAGAAAGGCAGAATGGCTAACAGATCCACAATTCCGTAAAAGCTGAAAACAAACCACCACCGTTTCTCGGCCGCATACAACCTAAACAGATATTCCAAGCTGAAGACACTCACTACAGCAATTTCGGCATAATGAAAGAAATTCAGGGTGTCTTTACTTAAATCTGGAAGCGTTTCGATCGAAAAGGACAATACCGAAAAGAGAATCAGACTGGTAATAGCAATAACAACCGGCTTGCTCTCCAAAAATTGCTGACTATCCATTAGTGATATCCCGGCGTTCGAAACTGTCCCGCACATCGTTGAAAGCGGGATGACATTTTTTCATATTTTACACCACTGCTCCTCCCCGGTCAATGCGGGTAATCTTAGATGAAACTGGATTCCCGCCTGCGCGGGAATGACGTATAAAATTTCATAACTCGGACGATAAGGGCACGGCGCACCGTACTCCTACTCCCGTTTCTCCCAACCATAATTTCTGACAAACCAGGGTGAATATTGGCAACCCCCCTCAATCCACCCTTGTCAAGGGGGAGCAAAGCTAACGCCCCTATCGTCATTCCCGTTTCTCCTAACCGTCATTCCCGCGCAGGCGGGAATCCAGAATTCATAACAAACTTTCATATAAATCCTTCCACTCGGGATTTTGTTCTTCTATCAGGCGTAGCTTCCAGGCCCTGTTCCATTTCTTGATCTGTCTTTCGCGTGTGATCGCAGAACTCATATCCTCATACTGCTCGAAATAAACCAGTTGGTGAACACCATACTTTTGAGAAAATCCCCTAACCAAATTGTTTTTGTGTTCCCATACGCGCTTTATCAAATCACTGGATACACCCGTATACAGGGTGCCATTGCGCTTGCTTGCCAATATATAGACGCATGGCTGTTTCATTCTGCTTCCAATAGATAGATTCCCGCCTGCGCGGGAATGACAGGGGGAAAACGCGGGAACAATGGATTCGCGGGGGGATGCTTACAACCGCTCCCTTCCCTGAAGAACGGGTCCGACAGGCTTCCTAGAGACGCATGGGCATCACGATGCTCTTATACTGATCGTCATCCGTCACTGTAAACAGGCAGGAATGGTTTTGGTCTTTCAAGTTAAGTGTTACCGAATCCCCCTCGATAGCATTGAGTATATCCAGAACATATTTTGCGTTAAGCCCAATGGAGACCTCTTCGCCCTCATACTCAATGGCCATTTCTTCATTCGCGGCCCCCAAGTCTGTATTATCTGAAATCAGCGACAGACTGCCTTTCAGGATTTCGAACCGAACCATTTTCGATTTTTCATCCGCCAGAAGAGCCACGCGCTTCAAGGCATGAGTCAGGCCATCCCTATCGGCTTTGGCTTTCAAATTGTTGTCCGAAGGAATGACTTGTCGGTAATTAGGAAATTTTCCGTCTATTTTTCGGGATACAATCACTTGCTTGCCGCAAATAAAAGCCAAGTGATTATCCTGGGAAGAGAATCCAAATGTCCCGTCTTCGTCCTCCATCAATTTCAACAACTCCGACAACGCTTTCTTGGGCAAAAGGAAACTCAAGACCTCTTCCTTTGAAGCGTTTGATTTGACGGGCCGGGAAATCAACGCCAACCGGTGCCCATCCGTTCCCACCAGGCTTGCCCTGTCTCCTTCTACTTCCAACAATAGACCGTTCAATGCCTGCCGGGTCTCATCGGGGGAAACGGAAAAAAAGGTTTTGCGAATCATTTCCTTCAAAATTTTACTGTCAAACTCCAACAATGGCTTCACACTGTATCCGGGCAAGGGGGGGAAATCCTCCGGGGGAAGCCCCGGCAGACGGAACTTGGACTTTCCACACTTTAAGGTGATCCAGTTGTTTTCTTCTTTTTTTAGATGGATTTCTTCATCAGGGAGTTCCCTGACAATGTCAAAAAGTTTTCTGGCATTGAGGGTCACGGCACCAGGCGCACTCACATTAGCTGTATAACGGCCCAAGGTCCCGATTTCCAAATCCGTAGCACGAATGCAAATATTATCTTTATCAGCAGAAAGATGCAGATGGGAAAGAATGGGCATCGCCCCTTTTGGCTCAACAATTCCCTGAACTTTATGTACCCCGTTCAGCAGAACATCCCGACTTATCCTGACTTCCATAAAGCTCCTTTGAAGGTAGGTACTGGCCCGCTCTCAGGCATCAGATTTTTTTAGCACAATTGCAAAAACCTGTCAAAGAGAAATGAGGGTTACGTAAAGCCACAAACCTCATAAAAAGAATTGCCGTTAAAACTCTTCGTTCAAAACATTTTTTGGGCCATTAACGCACGCCACAAAAATTAAAAGACACTGAAAAATTGTGTCCTGCATTGCCACCCCTTCAAAAAAGGAAACAGTATATTAATGTAGCTTTTAAAACGACACTAAAGTTGCTATACTTAAGGCAAAAACACTTCAGCCTTTGGAACATTCCATGAAAACTGAGCAGACCTGCTGGTCTCGCAACAAGGGTTGGTCTCGCGATAAAACGTCAGGAGCATTAAAAGACGCGCAACTGGTCTTGCTCTTTGGTCATCCCTCCTGTCTGAAGGACAAAATCCTTTTTGAAGAAGTCCGCCTATCTTACCCCTCTGCTTATATTATGGGTGGTTCCACCGCAGGAGAAATTTTCAAAGCCCAACTCTACGATGATTCCCTTGTGGCTACGGCGATCCATTTTGAAAACACCACCCTTAAATCCACACATTTCAAAATCGAAGACCGAAAAGACAGTTTATCTATTGGGGAAGAGCTGGTACGCACGCTGGCCCATGAAGAATTATGTCATATTTTTGTTCTCGCTGATGGATTGAGTCTTAACGGAACAGAATTAGTCAAGGGAATGGCGAAAAATTTACCGGCAAATGTAGGAGTTACCGGAGGCCTGACAGCCGATGGCGGGAATTTCGAAGAAACTCTGGTCGGTGACAACCAGATACCTGAAAGTAAGCAAGTTGTAGCCCTGGGATTTTACGGAACTCGATTAAAAGTCCATTATAGCGCTGTCAGCGGGTTTAAACCTTTCGGGGCAGAACGAAAAATTTCCCGTTGCGAAAACAATATTCTTTATGAACTTGACGGTAAACCAGCCCTGGAATTGTATAAAAAATATCTCGGCAACCACCTTCACCATCTTCAAACGCAGTGCTTCCAATTTCCCTTCCATTACCAAACCACGAAAATGGATAAGGGTATAGTGCGCACAATTTTGGGTATAGATGAGATGACCGGAAGCATGACCCTTGCGGGTGACCTGGAACAGGGAGGCACCATACGCCTTATGAAAACAAATGTAGACAGCCTTGTCAGCGGCGCGGAAGAATCGGCCAGGGCATGCCTGAAAGCAGGAGACTCTTCCCCCGACCTGGCAATTCTCATGAGTTGCGTTGGCAGAAAAATTGTCATGAAACAAAGGGTGGAGGAAGAACTTGAAGCTATTGAAGACGTATTTGGGACCCTAACCACCTTGTCCGGGTTTTACTCTTATGGTGAAATTG
>PCTK01000219.1:0-538 GCA_002786505.1 Nitrospinae bacterium CG22_combo_CG10-13_8_21_14_all_47_10
TAGCCAATCCAGTTAGAGAAATAAATAATTCCTTACTCACCTTACGCTTAAAAAAGGCCAATGCCCCTAACGCAAAAGCCGTGTCGGTGGCCATGGGAATGGCCCAACCTTCCTGAAAAGAGCTACCACTGTTAATCAAATAATATATAACTGCAGGCATGACCATTCCACCCAGAGCCGCACTCAGAACGATACCAATGCGTTTCGGGTTCTGTAGTTCACCTGCCAAACATTCCCGTTTTAATTCAAGACCCAGAACAAAAAAGAACAAGGCCATCAAACCACTTCCTATCCACTCTTCAACAGACATTTTAAACTGATGGTCTCCAAAAATCAGGCCCGCCTTAACATGGATTATTGTCTGATAAATGTCATTCATTCCCGTATTGGCCATCACCATGGCTAACAGAGTGGCGAAAACCAGAAGCAAGCCGGTAGAAGTCTGGCTTTCAACAAATTTTTCAAATGGAGAAATTAGCGAGGCAACTTTTTGTTCAACAGGGTTTAGGGGAGGTTCATTCATTTGCTTTTATGATTT
>PCTK01000219.1:554-1173 GCA_002786505.1 Nitrospinae bacterium CG22_combo_CG10-13_8_21_14_all_47_10
GGTAACGGTAAATGTGAAAATGATCAATTAAATCTCGATTTTGCTGACTTCAGGGCACTGCTTAAAGAGCTCCACGCGCTTTCGGTGCCTTCCTTGAGGTCTTCCCATGCATCGTTGCCTGATTCTTTAAGCTCATTAAGTTTTTGTTCGGCAACTTGTTGCATTGATCGTATTTCTTCGAGTTCTTTGTAATAATCAAGTTTCGCATCGGCTTCTGCCTTATCGGCTTTGGCTTTGAGTTTGTCTATCTCGGTACCCCATTCATCTAGCTGTGCCTGCAATTTATCTTGATAAGCTTCTTTCATGCCCATTTTATTTCTCCTTACTTTCTTTTAAACCTTCTTTAAAGGCTTTTTGTGTTTCTGTGAATGTCGTTTTAATGTTTTCATATGCACTTCCTGCATCCTGCTTTAGGGATTTCCATGCATCATCTCCAGCATTGCTTAATTCACTAAGTTTTTGTCTGGCATCCTTCTGGAGCAATCTCAAATCTTCAATTTGCTTGTAATATTTTACCTGGGTTTCTGCACTTACTTTTCCCGCCTTTTCTTTCAATTGGCCAATTTCGATTTCCCAATTTTCTAATTGTTCCCGCATCTTTTTCATATGAGCGTTTTTT
>PCTK01000219.1:1273-4946 GCA_002786505.1 Nitrospinae bacterium CG22_combo_CG10-13_8_21_14_all_47_10
TTGCCCCTCCGGCGAGGAGTGGTGAGCCGTCTCGGGATCGAACCGAGGACCTACTGATTAAGAGTCAGTTGCTCTGCCAGCTGAGCTAACGGCCCTCACCTGTTTGTCTGGATGGAAAAACTGGTGCATTCTACCTGATCTTTGCCAGTCTGGCAACCACTCGGCGTGGGGCCAGCAAATAACCACTCGGCGTGGAGCCAGCAAATAACCACTCGGCGTGGGGCCAGCAAATAACCACTCGGCCGGATATTGCATGAGTAAAAAGGTTGACATGAGCAAATACAGGTTTTGTAATGACAAACGGTTACGTTCCGAATATCTGCGCCAGGGCACGGTATTGCAACGCACTGATTGTTGCGGACAGCCCGCCCACTATCAATGACAAAAACAGGAATTGGTAGGCCTTGTCTTTATCCTCCCGCATTTCCACGATATCTATCAGGAATGACACAAAAAGCAACCCTAAAAATATTACCTTGGCCACATTCGGGAGAATGGATTCCACCGCTTGCGCCGCCTCTGCCTGGAGGGCCAGGGCGCGCGCCTGGAAAATCCCCACACCATAGAGAGCTATCAGCATGAATGCCCAGACCTGGCGCAACAGTATTTTTGTCTCTTCAAGATTACGATCAGCCACAGAACCTCTAGCGTTTAAAATATTTGCAACTTCTACCAGCAGGGACCATCTAAATAGGTACCTTAAATTATTTAAGAAGATTAACAGGCAATAATGGGTGACTGCCAACCCTCTTACAGCCGTTTCCCCTGGCTTTCAGCTATGCTATAATTGTACTCATTTCCATTTTTAAAAATATCGCCCCTGGGTTCCGGGGTTGTTTGGATAGTATAGGCAAAACACTTTTATCAATTATAATCTTTTTTGAGAAGGAAGCAGATTATGGCTATAAGATTAGGAGATACCGCGCCGGACTTCACGGCAGAAACCACCGAAGGCACCATTGAATTTCATAATTACCTGGGCGACAGCTGGGGGGTTTTGTTTTCCCACCCCAAAGATTACACCCCGGTTTGCACCACCGAACTGGGGCGGGTAGCAAATCTGAAAAATGAATTTGATAAACGTAACGTCAAGGTTCTTGCCTTGAGTGTAGACCCTGTGGACTCGCACAAAGGGTGGGTTAATGACATCAACGAAACACAAGGTTGCACGGTAAATTATCCCATCATTGCCGATCCTGAAAAAAAAGTAGCCGAGTTGTATGACATGATTCACCCGAATGCGCTGGATAACCTGACAGTGCGATCCGTATTCATCATCGGACCCGATAAAAAAGTCAAACTGACGCTCACCTACCCCGCTTCAACGGGTAGAAACTTTACCGAGATCCTGCGCGTTATTGACTCCCTGCAACTCACTGCCAATTACCAGGTCGCCACACCGGTCGACTGGAAACAAGGTGATGACTGCGTAGTCGTCCCGGCGATTAAGACGGAAGATATTCCGGCAAAGTTCCCCAAGGGTCACAAGGTGATTAAACCTTATTTGCGCACCACACCACAACCCGACCTGTAGCCGGTTTTGTACCCCATTAAAGCCGGGCAGAAATGCCCGGCTTTGTTTTATATGCCATGAAAAATCAAAAGGCCCTGGGCCAAATTTCATACTTGATTCAATTATTGACGGACCGGGACGAGTTCGTAAGGGAGAACGTTCGCCTCCAGTTGACCGAACTGGGGGAAGATGCCTTACCGTTTCTGGAAATGGCGATCCGCGGCGAAGACGTAGCTCTCCGCGTGCAAGCGCAGGGAGTGATTAACGCGATTTTCCCTAAAAAGCTGAGGGAAAAGTTCCGGGAATTGGCGCAAAAAGGACTGGGCCGGGATGTCGATCTTGAAGCTGGAATGCTGTTACTCATGAAGTTTGGCTACCCCGATTCAGACCCTGAAGCCTGCCGGAAAAAGTTGGACTCCCTGGCATACAAGCTGGAACAAAACCTGGCTCCCGATGCCGATCCTTCTGAAACGGTTCTGGCCTTAGGCCATCTGCTATTCCAACAAGAAAAATTTCGTGGCAACCAAAAAGATTACCTGAATCCGGACAACAGCTTTCTCAACAAAGTTCTGGAGAATAAAACGGGTTTGCCCATTGTTCTTTCAGCCCTGTGTGTTCTGGTTGCAGGCCGACTGGGCTTGCCAATTGTCGGCGTGGGTTTGCCAGGCCATTACATTGCCAAATACAATCTTCCCAAAAACGCAATTTATTTTGACCCGTTCCATCAAGGCCGCCTTCTGACGCGCGCAAACTGCATTCAAATCGTTGAGCAGTTTGGTCAGCCTTTTGAGGAACATTTTCTGTCCCAGGCCACACATCGGGAAACCCTGATCCGTATGATGAACAACCTGGTTCAAGTTTACCGGGGTTCCAACGAACTGGAAAAAGCCGAAACATTATCGGGATATATCAAAATTCTTCTGAACCCCTCTAAAAATCCATTAAACACCCAGGAAACATAAATGCATATTGTTATAACAGGAGCCGGTTCGGGAATCGGCAGAAGTATTGCGGAAACTCTGGCAGAGCGTGGATATTCCCTTATCTTATTGGGACGCAATCTGAAAAACCTGGAATCCACAAAGAGTTTACTGAAAAATTCCGCACAGCATCAATGTCACACCTGTGACATCAGAAGCTCGGAGGAAATCCGCAAAGCATTGGAAAATGTTCCATCTCTTTACGGGCTCATTGCCAACGCAGGTATAGGCGGGGAGAACCAATATGGGGAGCAGGACCGCTGGCGGGAGATTATGGATACCAACTTGACCGGAACCTATCAGACCATTCAGGAATGCATTCCCCTTATAAAAAAAGACCCCGCTCCATTCAAAAAAATTATTATCATCTCATCCATTCTGGCGCGACTGGGGGTCCCGGGTTATTCCGCCTATTGCGCATCCAAAGCCGGATTACTGGGCCTCACCCGGTCCCTGGCAACAGAATTCAGCGGCGATGGAATTCTGGTGAATGCTTTGTGCCCCGGCTGGGTCAACACCGAAATGGCGCAAGAAGGTTTGCAAGGGTTTGCCAATGCCTTGAATGTTTCCAAAGATGAGGCTTACAAAGAAGCGATGAAGCAGGTACCGCTGGGAAAGATGTCCCAACCGGAAGAAGTCGCCAAGCTAGTGGCTTTCCTGATTTCAGAAGAACAAACTTCCTTTACCGGACAAACCTTCGACATCAATAACGGCGCCCTCATGCCCTAGCATTCCACTCATGCCCTGGCACTCGGCGTGGGGCTCGTGATCAATAGCGGGCAAATGAATTTTTTTCCCGGCCTTACAGTATTATCCCTGCAACCAAAAAATATAGAAACTCAATTTTAACTGCGCTCAAGTGTGTGGATTGCCTGGCGGGTTATTGTTCAAGTTGGGGAGGCGGAGACGATTCAATGTCTGCCGCCCCATCACTTGTAGGGGTAGGTTCAACGGCATCCAGACCGGTCGGCGGATTCAAAAACTCCCCAAGCCGGTTACGGATAAAATCCAGGAGGTCGTTCAAAGAACGAAGGATCGGGTCTTGTTCGGGAATCTGTGTCGCTTCAGATTGAAATACCGCGTCAATCGTTGCTTGAACCAGAGCCGGAAAATCACGGATTCCACCTGTTTCAAGTTCTGCTCCCTGATTCGGCAGTGCGTCAACATTTGCGCCACCACC
>PCTK01000219.1:4952-5094 GCA_002786505.1 Nitrospinae bacterium CG22_combo_CG10-13_8_21_14_all_47_10
CGGCAACCGTGTAACAGTTCTGGTCTCAAAGGTCGCAACCACCGTTCTCTCCAGCGACAGCTCTATTTGCTGGAGCACACCGAGGTTATCAGCCAGGACATTGGCAGAGTCTTCCAGGTTCAATTCACCGTTCGCAAAAAAT
>PCTK01000219.1:5102-11219 GCA_002786505.1 Nitrospinae bacterium CG22_combo_CG10-13_8_21_14_all_47_10
CAACGGAGCAACCTGTTCAGCGAGTTTATTAATGGCCGCCAGTTCCTCAGCATTCAAATCCCCTTGAATCGTCAGAGAATAAGAAGCGGCGGCTCGGGCCACCGAACTGAACTCCTGCACAACCCCATTTTCCCGAGTTTGCGTCTCGGTCAGCGATTCTGACAAGGATTGTTCCCCGCCAAAAGACAAGTTGACAAGGTCGCCTTCACGGGTTTTCAAGCTCAATTCGCTGGAAACAAAAGTGCCCACAGAAGCAAGGGTGCTTTTCTGTTCCAGCGGAGTATTTTGAAAACCTGTTTCTGACACAGCTAAAGTCATTTTCGGCAACCTTAAAATTTATTAAATGCTTTTTTCATCCTTGTACTTTTTATCGGCATAAAAACATTGAAACATTAGGGCCAAAATACCTCAGCACCGGGCACTCAATAAATATCTGTTTTTACAGGGTTTATCCATTCCCCTCCAATGTTCCAATTGAGTAAACCGGGAATTTTGTGTTAGGCTTTTTACTAAAGCTTGCAATCATTTTGTCACAATGGTATCAAATACCAGTTTCCGTTGAGGTCTTTTAATTTCCTCTGGCACAAGAGTATTTCCATAAATTCTTTTTCACTGAAAACGCAAAAGCAGATCATGAGCGACACTCTCAGACAAGATATTATTTTTAAAATTTTAAAAATCGCAAGAGACAACTCTGATTTAAGTTCGGATGATTTGTTCAATCAGGCGGAGTCAGCGACTCTATCCATGTTCAACCAGTTAATCAACCCCAGCGCCGAAAGCGCGACCGCCGGGAAGGATGACAAGTCTCGAATCAAAAGGAGGATGAAACGGAAAGACCGGAACCAGCGTAAAGAACATGTTGGCCGTTTCTTTATTCGCTTGATGGAAAAAAATATCAAACAGCCCGGTATCCCCGATTGCCTGATACCCGTTTTTGCCAATTCCGTTCATACCACCATTGGCGAAGAAGCTTACGGGCAGATTTCAAAAAAGGTTGACCGTTTACTGGAGTTTGGTGAAAGCAAGGGTTTCGATTACGATAAAATACTGGACAGCAAACCGGGGCAAACCATCGCCAAGGAGATCCTGGCACTTTACCGTGCTGAAGCAAGCTCGGCAAGTTTTTCAAAACAACTCAAAAATAATCTGGATAAAACTCTGGTGAAAAATATTTCATCCATTGAAAATGGTCAGGAACTAAATATAGAAGATACCGTTAACCTGGCTTTTAATGAATTCAACAAATATCTACAAGCTGAATAATCCGAAGAAATCAAACCTGTCTGAACACTACAAGCTCTTCAAGCGTGGGTTGCTTTTATCTTTTTCCGAGAGAATGGGGTCCGAGATTGGCCAGTCGATCCCAATATCCGGATCATTCCAAATAATTCCTTTTTCTTTTTCTGCCGAATAATATTCAGAAACTTTATACAAAAACTCCGCCGTATCACTGAGCACCAGGAACCCGTGGGCAAAGCCAACCGGAATATAAAGTTGGAGGTAGTTGGTATCCGACAAAATAAAACTCTGCCATTCACCAAAAGTGGGAGAATTTTTTCTGATATCCACGACCACATCAAACACTTCTCCTTTTACCACCCTGACCAACTTGGCCTGTTCCGGATCAACCCGGTAATGCAAACCCCTTAAAACATTTTTATTGGAAAGGGATTGATTATCCTGGACAAACTCTTCCCGGATTCCCAAAGCGAGGTACTTTTCCTTTTCATAGCTTTCAAAAAAACAGCCTCGGGAATCATTGTGGACAGCAGGTTCAATGAGCAAAACCCCTTCAAGTTTCGTTTTGCTGGCTTTCAAGGTTTCTCCTGTATAAAAGTTGGTGAAATGCCGGTAATATGTTCAGCTTTTCGGCGGCACAGGGAAGCGGATAGCAAGGGCTCATCAAGCCGCTTATATTATTGCTGGGCAGAGACAGTTATTGCTCACTGGCCCTCACGCCGAGTGGGGATTATATAACGCATTTTTGAGCTTGGCAAACAACGTTGAAGAAGAGAAATACCTCTGTTAATATCAATCTTTACCTTGCAACCTTATAATCAAAACTACTAATGAGAATAATACCGGCAGTAGATATCAAAGAAGGGCGGTGTGTGCGTCTTTCACAGGGAAAAGCAGATCAGGAAACCGTCTATTCCAATGACCCCGTCTCAATGGCCAATCATTGGGATGAAGAAGGGGCACAGACCATTCACGTTGTAGACCTGGATGGTGCATTCCAAGGCTCACCGATAAATGCTGAAATCGTAAAAAATATCATCTACAACAGTTCTGTGGATATACAAGTCGGCGGGGGAATTCGCACTCTTGAAACCATTGAAGCGTATATTAAAGCTGGCGCATACAGGGTCATTTTAGGCACCGTGGCTCAGAAGGAACCAGAGTTTGTTGAAGAAGCTTGCCGACGTTTCCCCGATAAAATCATTGTCGGCATTGATGCCCGGGATGGTTTGGTGGCTGTGAAAGGCTGGGTGGAAGTCTCGGAACAGAAAGCCACTGACCTTGCCCAGAAAATGAAGAGCTATGGCATTGCCGGGTTTATTTTCACCGACATCAGCCGCGATGGCATGCTGAAGGGCCCAAACCTGGAAAGCATCAAGGAATTTGCCGAGTCCGCGCAATTACCTGTGATCGCGTCGGGAGGAGTCAGCCGCCTTGAAGACATAAAAAATCTGGCCAAACTGGAGCCTTATGGCGTCGAGGGTGTGATCATCGGCAAAGCCCTCTACGATAAAACCCTAACCTTTAAGGAGGCACGGGATACCCTGCATGCTAGCTAAACGAATCATACCCTGCCTGGATGTAAAAGATGGCCGCGTGGTCAAAGGGGTCAACTTTGTAAATCTCCGCGATGCCGGGGACCCGGTTGAAGTCGCTTCGGCTTACGAAATAGAAGGGGCCGACGAACTTACCTTTTTAGACATTACCGCCTCACACGAAAAACGCAACATTATTCTGGATGTTGTCTCCCGCACCGCGGAAAAAGTTTTCATGCCTTTGACGGTTGGGGGTGGCGTACGCACTCTGGATGATATCCGTAATCTTCTGAAAGCCGGTGCGGACAAAGTCGCCATCAACACAGCCGCCGTCAAGGACCCGGATTTTGTACAACGTGCGGCGAAACGTTTTGGAAGCCAATGTATTGTTGTCGCCATTGACGCAAAAGCGGTGCAAGCCTCCCGTCCTGAACCCACACATCCTGAATGGGAATCCGAACACCCTGAACTGTTGCTGAAAAATTCCGACTCACCTCCCGCCTGGGAAATTTACACGCATGGAGGAAGAAATCCAACCGGCATTCATGTTCAAAGATGGGCGCAAAAAATGGAATCCTATGGCGCGGGAGAAATTCTGCTCACCAGCATGGACCGCGATGGCACCAAAGCCGGATATGACATTGAACTCAACAAAACAGTTTCAGAATCCGTTACCATTCCCGTCATCGCCTCGGGAGGAGCGGGAACCCTTGAGCATTTATATGAAGGAATTGTAAAGGGAAAAGCCTCAGCGGTACTGGCCGCTTCTATTTTTCATTTTAAGGAATTCACCATTCAGGAAACCAAAACCTACCTGCAATCCAGAGGTGTAACCGTCAGACCCGGCCAGTCTGTTTGACACCACAATGTTCCAGTTCCAGGGTTTTTGCTTTGCTGTCCAGTGTCGCGGTTATCCCTAAAGGAATGGTCCATACCTCTTTGCCATGACCTATGGGGCAATGCGTCAGAATCGGAAAGCCCGGTTTTGGAAAAATATCCGCAAGAATATCTTCAATCGTCCCATCTTCTTTGTGTTGCGGGCGGCAGTTGACCATTTCTCCGAAAACCAACCCGCGCACACCTTTAAACATACCTGCGTTTTTCAATTGCCACAGCATGCCATCAATCCGGTACAAAGGCTCGTTGACATCTTCTATCAATAAAATTTTATTCCTGGTGTTAATCTCATAGGGAGTGGTTAATGAACGACACAACAAGGTCAAACAGCCGCCGGCAATTTTTCCTTTAGCCGCTCCCTTGGAAAACACCTTCGCTTTTGGAGAGTGGCAAACCCTGGCCCTGGCATCGCCCGTCAATAACGCCTTAAATTGTCGGCGCGATTTTTTCATTTCAGTCCGCCCAAAACTTCCAGCAACCATGGGGCCGTGAAACGCGATCAGCCCACATTCTTGCACGAGAAAATGGAGAAGCAGGGTGATATCGCTGGACCCCACCACAGCTTTCGGATGGGCTCTTATCTCATCAGGCTTAAGGAGAGAGAGAACGCGATTAGCCCCATACCCGCCGCGGGCGCAAAAAATTGCCCGGACCTCGGTGTTCTTAAACATGTCCATGAGATCCTGAGCCCGGTCCTTGTCGGAACCCGCCATAAAACGTGAACGCGCAAGGACATGCCTGCCCAACAAGGGCGTAAACCCCATGGCACGGACCACCGCCAGCCCGGTTTCCAACTGTTCCCTGTCCACGGGGCCCGCTGGGGCCACCACCCCCACAACATCACCCTTTTTCAATGCAGGGGGTCGGAGGAGAGAATGAATTGAATTCGACATTACAAATCCACTTTGAAAGGTTACAATACCGGCGAACCTTATCCCTTATTGAAAAATGGTTTCTGTCACCGCTATCATTCAAGCCAGAATGGGGTCTACCCGGTTTCCCGGCAAAAGCCTGCGCCTGCTTGCGGGCCTGCCCCTGCTGGAGCATATCATTATTCGTTTAAAACAGGTGCCGGAAATTGACCTCATCCTCCTGGCCATTCCCGAAAAAGAATCAGAAATCCCACTGATTGAGTTTGCCCATCGGCTCAAAATCCCGGTTTTCCAAGGGTCGGAAGAAGATGTCCTGGACCGATTCATAAAAGCGGGCGAGAGCGTCCAGACAGAACAAGTGGTTCGTGTCTGCGGCGACGACCCCCTTATTGATATCCCGCTTTTAAGTTCGCTCATTCAGGCGCATTTGTCGGATAAGGCCGATTACACCCTCCCCCGCGACCCTGTTCCCCTGGGCAGTGCCTGCGAAATCGTCCGGCTTGAGACCTTAAAAAAAATCGGTGAACTGGCTGAAAATTCTATTTACCGGGAACACGTCACCACCTGGTTTCATGACCATCCTTCTTCTTTCAGGATCAAACACATTGAAGTCCCCGACTATTTAAAGGATCGAAACTTCCGCCTGACTGTAGATACAGAACAAGATTTTCAGTTTATGGAAGAGCTTTTTAAAAACCTCCCCCACTCTCCCTACTCCCCCTTGAGTCTGCAAACAGTTATCGAATACCTGAACACTCACCCCGAGACCGCTGTCTTAAACATTGATATTCCACAAAAAAACTGGCGTGAAGAAAATTGATAGTTTTTTCAGTTTTTAATTAAAGTTCTAAGTTTTCTCACCGATAACCCAATTAAGCAGAATTGTCCCAAAAGGATTTTGGGCAATCAAATAAGCCTTTCAAACCCGAATTACTGCTTTATCGGTTTGAAAATAAAGGTGGCATGCTGAGGAGCGCCACAAAAAATAAAGACTCTTCAGGGGCAGAAGTAAACAGTTTAGAAATGAATAAATAAATAATAGAAGCAAAACAATTCCAACTCTTGGTGGAGGATTAGGGAAATGCCAGTACGAATATTCAACAATATAGCTTCGCTTAACGCCCAAAGGATTCTGGGTACCAACAACGACCGTCTTGCAACATCAGTAGAGCGAATTTCATCAGGAATCCGGGTCAACAGAGGTGCGGATGACGCGGCCGGACTGGCTATTTCTGAAGCACTCCGTTCTGATATTCGTGGATTGCGTCAGGCGGTTCGAAACGCAAACGACGGTATTTCACTCATCAACGTTGCGGAAGGTGCGCTCAACGAACAATCGAGCATTCTGATTCGACTCCGGGAACTGGCTTCCCAGGCCGCAACCGGTACCGTAGGTTCCACAGAACGTGCTACCATCCAATTGGAGTTCAGCGCTCTCCGTAATGAAGTCGACCGTATTGCGGCAACCACTCAATTTAATGGACAGGGCCTGGTAGACGGTTCTCTGGCTTCCAGTGCATCGTCGGCAACTCAGGTTCTCATCCAGGTTGGTATTGACAGTGGCACCAACA
>PCTK01000219.1:11233-16486 GCA_002786505.1 Nitrospinae bacterium CG22_combo_CG10-13_8_21_14_all_47_10
AATACGGAGATCAACCTCGCGGCAGTTACTTCTACAAGTTTGGGAATTGATGTTCTTTCCGTCACGGCGGCGGCTGAAGCCTTGACCGCTCTCGATAGCATCAACTCAGCTATCTCTACTGTTACGCAGGGTCGTGGTAAGGTGGGTGCGGTACAAAACAGGTTGACCCGGTCGGTAGGTAACCTTTCCGTTTCAATTGAAAACCTGCAGGCCGCGGAATCCGCTATCCGAGACGCGGATATCGCCGAGGAAATTGCAACCCTGACCCGAAACCAGATTCTCGTTCAGTCCGCGACGGCAATGGTTGGTCAAGCAAACCTGATTCCACAGTCAATTCTACAGTTACTGGCTTAATCGATTTATTCACCGGTTTAATCCATTAACTGTCAGGAGTCTGTCATGAATCAGAAAACCATCTCCGGCTTGGCATTCAAAATTGAGAATATCAAGCCAAGCCTGAAAATTTCCAAGGTAGAATTTCAAAAATTCACCAACCAGGAAACGGACCCAAAAAACCTGGGCCAAGCCATTCACAATATCCTGTTGGGAACTGAGCTGATCTCCGTATTGGAAAATGCTTATGGTGAAATTGAGGGAATTTTATCGCAAATCAGGAATTGGGTTTCTCCCAGCCTGGCATCCAATCTGGAAGATTCACAAAAACACGCTCTGGAAGCCAAAATTTCCCTTAAGTTGAAAGAGCTTGACCAGACAGCAGAAATTTTCAAGCATAAAGGGCAAAAACTGCTTGATGGTTCGGTATCTGCTTCGGTAGGGGCGGATTCGCATTTCTACCTGGTTGTGGGAGCAAATGGCTCACCCGACAATCGTATCAATCTTAACACCAGTCTGAACATTCCCCCTATCACCTCAAAAACTCTGGGGTTGGGAGCGTTATCAATCAGTTCTCCGCAAACGGGATTGAAAGGGTTGATGGTTCTGGAAAACGCTTTGGCGATTATAAGCCGCCTGAAGCAAAGATCCGGGGCATTGAAAGCTCATCTGCGGGAAATCAAAAAACATCTGACTATCGCTATTGAGAATCACCACGCCGCAAATTCGGCACCCAACTCCTATGGGCAGGCCAAGGATTTTCTGCAAGCAACAAGTGATTTCATAAAAAAGAACAAGGAAGAATATTGAAAGGGGAATACCCCTTCACTATTCCAGCACAACGAAATGTGCGACCAAACACTCAGGGAAGGAACCTGCCATGTCTACCAACAGCATAATAAATAACACACTTTCTAACACCGCCCAGAGATTTCTGGATATTAACAGCAAGCGGGTTGGACAATCTATAGAGAGGGTATCATTTGGAACCCGCGTAAATAAAGGCGCCGATGATGTAGCAAGCCTCGCCGTTTCTGAGTCGCTCCGCTCCGATATCCGCGCATTGAGGCAGGGAGTACGGAACCTCAACGATGGAATCTCAATGATCAATGTTATCGAAGGTGCCTTGAATGAGCAAGCAGGTTCGATCATCCGCCTCAAAGAACTGGCCACACAAGGAGCTTCGGGAACCATCGGGCAATTTGAACGCCAGACCCTGCAATTGGAGTTCACTTCGCTGGTGGCTGAAATTGACCGAATCGCCGCAACCACCGAATTCAATGGTAGAACGCTACTGGATGGATCCTTGGCTCAAACAATTCAATCCAGCCAACAGTCTTCTGTTCAAATTGGAATTGATAGTGAGAATGCCAGCCGGATCAACCTCAACACGGAACTGGACCTGAGCGCCAGCACCTCCACTCAGTTAGGAATCAACAATCTGTCCGTCACGACAGCTACAGATGCACAAACGGCTTTGAACCAAATTGACATCAGTTTGGACGCTTTGAATTCAGCTCGAGGAAGAACCGGTGCCCTGCAAAACCGTTTTATAAAAGCGCTCGGTAACCTCGGAGTGTCCATCGAGAACCTGACAGCGGCGGATTCTTCCATCCGCGATGCAGACATCGCAGAGGAAATTGCCCAGTTAACCCGAAACCAGATCATTGCCCAGGCATCGGTAACCATGGTTGGTCAAACCAATCTGGCAGGTCAGAATTTATTGAATATTCTACAATAATTTTCTGCCTCAAAACCGGGACCCGGCGCGCATCCCATCCAAAAATAATCATTAATTTTTAATGGTTTAGAAGGTTCAAGCCCCGTTACCCTGCAATTAAAAGGTTGCTCAAAGCGCCTTTCCCTCAGCCCTGCCTGATTTTTTTTTCTAAAGATATCTCATCCTTTTCCGATAGGCCTCATTGAGCATGTTTGTATCCTGAATTTGCAGAAAATCATTAACGTAGGATCAGGAGGTACAAAAGAGTAATAGTGAAAAAATGGATTTTTCACTAAAGGGTTAAAAGCTTGGAGGCTTGTTTTGGTACGGAGGCCAAAACAGTAACCCGTAAAACTAATCATGGAGGATTACAATGCCAGTTCGAATCTTTAACAACATCCCCTCACTTAACGCCCAAAGAATTTTAGGTATCAACAATGATCGTCTTGCAACATCAGTAGAACGTATCTCATCCGGTATCCGGATTAACAGAGGTGCCGATGATGCCGCTGGCCTGGCAATTTCAGAAGCATTACGCTCTGACATTCGAGCCCTTCGGCAAGCCGTTCGAAACGCAAACGATGGAATTTCACTCATCAACGTTACAGAAGGTGCGCTCAACGAGCAATCCAGCATCCTGATCCGGTTAAGAGAACTTTCCTCTCAGGCCGCGACCGGAACAGTAGGATCGACCGAACGACAAACTGTTCAGTTGGAGTTTGATGCCCTGCGATTGGAAATTGATCGTATCGCCAACACCACGGCATTTAACGGACAGAAACTGGTCGATGGTTCTTTGGCTTCTTCGGCCAGTTCTACAAATCATATCCTGATTCAAGTAGGTATTAACAGCAGTGCTGACAGCCGTATCAACCTGAATGAGCAGATCAACTTGACGGCTGTAACAGCATCCGCTCTTGGAGTCGGCACTTTGAGTGTAACCAGCACTGCGGGTGCCCTCACGGCACTGGATACCATTAACTCAGCGATTTCAATTGTTACCCAGTCCCGAGGTAAAGTTGGTGCCGTGCAAAACCGGCTTGTTCGGACTATTTCGAATCTGTCCATTTCAGTTGAGAACCTGCAATCAGCAGAATCCTCCATTCGGGATGCAGACATCGCCGAAGAAGTGGCCCTGCTGACTCGAAACCAGATCCTGGTGCAGGCTTCAACAGCCATGGTAGGTCAGGCAAACTTGATCCCGCAATCGGTATTACAGCTCTTGGGATAATTTTTGAATAACCACATTTTTGAAAACAATACTTTGGTTCTCAAAAATGTTTAATCAACAGGAGGTCTTCAAATGTCATTAGATATTTCCTCCTTTGTGGGCAGGTTAAACAGCCCTGTACATGCAGGGCAAAGTCAAAAGCCTTCGAAGGAGAATTACCGAAGCGGGTTCAATCCCGCAAAGGATCTTTCTGCGGCCGAAGGAAAATCAGGTTTTGCAGAAACGGCGGCGTTGGATCAAATAAGTTTCTCAAAAGGTCACAAGGTGGACTACGCGATCAGCCAGGAAACTCATGAAGTGATCATCCGCGTTGTGGACCGCGAATCGGGAGAAGTTGTTCGGCAGATTCCAGGTGAAGATTTTTTAAAATTGACCCGGCGTATTGCAGAGTTTAATCAGGAACATCTCAACGAAACTGCCTGATACCTGATTCGATTTAAATTAACTGGCTCCTCCGACTGTCCCTCGGGATGGTTTTTGCGCCCTCTAAATATTTAGAGGGCGTTTTTTTTCGCCCAGAAATAATTCGTAATAATCCATTAAAAAACAATTAGTTATGTTATCCAGCGTCTTGATTCATATTCATTTATCCCTGCCTTATTCTCCCCCTTACTAAAAAAAACTGTAAAGCTATTTTTTCCAAATCCCGATAGAAACCTTGAGTTTAGTAAAACTAAAAGTCCGATTTTCCTGGAGGGGATGGTCGAACTGGCATTGGAACTCTAAACTTCATAGTTTTAACCTTTGATTTCAAGAAAGGAAACATCCGTTTTTTCTACAATTTCAGCAAGGATGCTGAAAACGGGAATCATCTACATCCCTAATTATCAAGGAGGATAATAAACATGCCCATCAGAATTTTTAACAACATTCCGTCTTTGAACGCCCAAAGAATTCTGGGTGTCAACAATGACCGCCTGGCCACATCGGTTGAAAGGATCTCCTCCGGGATTCGCATTAACCGGGGTGCTGACGATGCCGCGGGTCTAGCCATCTCCGAGGCTTTAAGATCCGATATCCGGGCACTGCGCCAAGCGGTAAGAAACGCCAACGACGGTATCTCTCTCATCAACGTTACAGAGGGAGCCCTCAACGAACAATCCGGAATTCTAATTCGTCTCCGGGAACTGGCTTCGCAGGCCGCAACGGGAACCGTTGGGTCCACAGAACGCCAAACCATCCAATTGGAGTTTGATGCACTGCGGTTGGAAATTGACCGTATTGCCAACACGACCGAGTTCAACGGCCAACGGCTGGTGGACGGGTCATTGGCTTCATCTGTTGCCAACTCAAATCATATCCTTATTCAGGTAGGGATCAACAGTGATTCCGATAGCCGGATCGACCTGAATGAGCAGGTGAATTTAACAGCAGTCACTTCCTCCAGTCTCGGGCTAGCAGGTTTAAACCTGACTACAGCCGGGGCCGCCTTAACCACCCTCGACCAGATGAACACTTCAATTTCAGTGGTGACTCAGGGACGAGGTAAAGTAGGCGCGGTGCAAAACCGACTGGTCAGGACCATTTCGAATCTTTCTATAACTATTGAAAACCTGCAAGCCGCCGAATCGGCCATCCGCGACGCGGATATTGCCGAAGAGGTAGCCCTGTTGACCCGGAACCAGATTCTGGTGCAGGCATCAACAGCAATGGTGGGCCAGGCGAACCTGATTCCGCAATCCGTCTTGCAGCTTCTCCAGTAATAAAAGATTCATCTCGGAGCAAAAGCTTTTCACCCGAGTTGATTCAGCAAGGAAGCTGAAACTCAAAAATTAAACACCAGAACTTTTCAGGGAGGAAAAGAACATGGCAGCATTGACAATCAACACAAACCTATCATCGCTGAACTCACAACGGGTTCTCGAATTAAGCCGTTCCCAGTTGGGGAAATCCATTTCCCGGCTCTCATCAGGGGAACGAATTGAAGAAGCCGCTGACGGCACTGCCGAACTTGCGCTAAGTGAAAGTC
>PCTK01000143.1 GCA_002786505.1 Nitrospinae bacterium CG22_combo_CG10-13_8_21_14_all_47_10
CCTCCATGCGGATGATGAGAATGGAAAACCTCACCACCACCATGAATCAAACGGAACTTCGCCGGATCCCCCAGGTAAGAACGGGGAATAGTCGTCGGAGCATCCGCAAAGGTGTAAGAACTATAGGACAGAGATTCGTCCTCGTAATGGAGATGTTTTTCCTGCTGAGCCAGATTGTTGATACCAAAAGGCTCGGAGCGGAAGTTCATAGCGCGGGCTGAAGGACGGTAAGCATCCGTCAACGGGTCGCGCTGTGGAATCATTTCACCATGGCGGTTGAGGGGACGGAAAGATTCGTCACCCACCTCATGGTAGAAAAGAGCGAACTCACGAAAGTCTTTGGCTTCGTCATTAGCGATCATAGCCATCCAACCGTTCTCCAACGGAGCGCCGGTCCAAGGATCGAGATAACGAGAACCTCTGGGCTCAACAACGAAAGCCCCAATCAGTCCCAATGCAGAAGGATCACGGCCCGCATGATTCTGGATCATGTGACTGCCTTCCTGCTCATCAACAGGAATAAACCACTCATATTCCTGAGACTGACCAGAAGCAATGATCGAACCTTTAGTCGCCGCAGTGTTGGGCTGTCCACTGGAACTGATGATCATCGCGGAACCGCTGATCTGTAAACCCGCATCTTCATCTTCCAACCGGTTGGTGAACTTAACGCGAACACAATCGCCCTGGTTACCACGAATCGTCATAGGTTGGATCGCATCCCCTTGCAGGCCGGTAGATACGGCACCCGGGTCAAGGGTATCTTCCTTTTGACGAGCTGACAGGTTTCTCTTTTCCTCGGCGCGAACTTTATCAATGTCCTTATCCAGAACATACATATAGCCCGGGTAGTAATCTCCCCATTGGTTCAGGGTGATCTCTACATTGATGGCAGAGATTTCATACTTCCTGGTGGGAACATTCCCAGGACAATGGGCGCCTTTGTAAACCTTGGCGGCCGCTTCCGTGGGTCCAAGCAGATAACTCTGGCCCAACTGGTGAGCGGACCAGGAATCGTGGAACCCGCCACCGGACGAAGCCGGGCTGGCATGCTCCTTGACCTTGTCTTGAAGCTGTCCCATCAGCTTCATAAACGTGTTGTCCAGCTTTTCCTGGCTACCTTCTAACCCACTCATCACATCTTCGTGATTGAGCTGATTTTCAAGCTTGTCGAGCCAAACGGGACGATCAACAGCAGGATTGCTATTACCGTGCGGACCATCATGACCATGGTCCACACTGATAGCGCCTGCCGGAGAAACGAGAACCGCCGAGAGCGCAAAAACTGTAAACAGCCTTGCGCTCATGCTCCACGCCAGATTCAGGATTGAATTACTTCTCATAAGTGCCTCCTCCTTACGTTAATATTTGTACTTCTCTGAGAACCAGTTTGGTACTTGAAACAGATAACCTTCTATCTTATTAGGCTTAATCTCATCAGGCCAGGAACCCTCGCTAGCAAAAAAACCGGGCACAAGGCAGACCCAGCCCTTAATTTATCAATAGATAGATACATAAAACCGGGAATTATTCCCAGAAAATCAGGATTCTTCAAAATAAATTTGGTTTGTCAGAAAGGGACTACAAAGGGGGACTAAACCTATAAAGTTAAACAGTTTAGCGATAAAAAGAGCCGGTAACCCAATATACTTAAATGAGGGGATTAAATATCAACAGGTTACCAAGGGGAAGAGGGCAAAATCAATCTTCATCGCTGATGTATTTGCCAATTTCCAGACGTAAGGATTCGGAGCGCAAAAGCTCCCTTTTGAGATAAACTTTGGCCCGTGCAATGCGGGACATCACCGTACCAATGGGAATATTCAACGATTCAGAAATTTCTTTGTAGGACAACCCGTCAAAATAGAACTGGACCAGAGCAGTTTTAAGCCTTGCATCAAGCTTATCCAGAAGGTCTTGAATATTGGCTTTGACTTCAGCCCGCAAAAAATCGCTTTCCGGGTGTTGTCGATCGCTCAACTTGTCACAAACTGACTCAAACTCAATTTCCGCGCGTTTTTTATTTTTCTCAATATCCTTTAAAAACAGGTTCCTCAAAATGGAAAACATCCAATACTTGCTTTTCTCTTGATCGTGAACCTGATGAAAACTTTTCAATGCGCAATAAAGGGTCTCCTGGACTAAATCCTGGGCATCATTGGGATTGCCACACATGCGAATCGCAGATTTATAAAGCATTGAAACATGAGGAGAAAGATGTTCTTCAAAACAATCCCGGTCCTCGCCATTATCCAGACCGTTCCTAAATTGATTGAGAAAATCCATAAGCGTTATTTCCGTGCACACAATAACAATTTTTACTGTTTGGGGAATATTATCGAATATTGCATATCTTTTAAAGATAAATATGCAAATAACGCATTTAACATTGATTTAACCCCTGTTTAAGCATGCACCCCTGGTCACTCCATGGACATTACGAGTCAAGAGTTGTTGGAGATCTCCCTGAAAATAGAACGGGATGGGAAAAGATTCTACAGTGAGCTTGCTGAAAAGGTTACCGACCCTAAAGTGAGGGATTTCTTCCTCCTCATGGCCCAAGAGGAAGCTCTTCATGAAAAACAATTCAAACGCCTTATCAAATCAAAAGGCCTTGAACGCTATGGCTGGGAGGATAATCCCTCCTTGCGCGAATTCATCGACAAGGAATTCAGTACGGATATTTTTCCACCAGCAGAAGAGGTTATCGGCCAACTGACCACTGTCCGAGGTATCCAGAAAGCCCTGGAGTTAGCCATGGATGCGGAGCGAATTGTGGGGGAGTTTTTCCGGCTCCTGCATGACTCCTGTGAAGACATCGAAATAAAAACACTTCTTACCATTCTGGAAAAATCTGAATGTGAGCATCTTGAAAGGGTAAAATCCTTCAAAACCAGATTCTTAAACGATGACAATTAACACTTCTCCCATTAAAAACCTTAAAAAAGAAAATAATTCTGATAATTGCTTTCAATAAGTTAAATAATAATTTATAATCCACTATCAATTTACTGTAGTGATTATTCGGACACAATATCAGAGATAGGCGTTATGGTTGTCACAAACTCAGAACTACTGGAACTTTCAATCAAAATAGAGCGTGAAGGCCAACGGTTTTATAGCCAGTTAGCAAAACACGTTGACGACGAAAAGGTCGGGGAGTTTTTGAAACTCATGGTCAAAGAAGAAGCCGCGCATGAAATTCATTTTAAAAAACTGCTCGAAACAGAATGCGATTGTGGCTGGGAAAATGATGAAGACCTCAAAAGGCTGGTTAAAGAAAACTTCCAAACCGACATCTTTCCTCCGTTAGAAGAAATCTTGAGCCAACTGCCACGGTTTGAGGGACTCGAAAAGGCTTTCGACTTTGCCATTGAAGCTGAAAATGTTGCCGTCGAGTTCTACCGCATTCTTGGCAAAGCCTGTACCAATTTTGAATTAAAAACCAATATCCTCTTGTTGGAAAAAGCCGAAATGGAACATTGCAAAGTCGTTGGGACACTTAAAAAACGTGTTCTGGAAAATTTGAGCTAATCCCCTGCCCTTCACTCATCTTTAGCAGAAACTCGTCAAGCCATACTACTCCCCCCGGCAATTAAAGCTCTTGTTCATTCCTGCCGGGGAATTACGGGCATGAAGTAAATGTTGTTGATCAAAGTAAGGGGATCCACGTCATCCCCATCAACCCCCGTCATTCCCGCGCAGGCGGGAATCCAGAAATCAAACCAAGGTTTCGTATAAATCAATCCAGCCAGGGTTTCGCTCTTCAATCAGTCGTAGTTTCCAGGCTCGTTTCCATTTCTTGATCTGTTTTTCGCGGGTGATCGCGGCATTCATGTCTTCGTGTTGTTCAAAGTAGACCAGGCGGTGCACCCTGTACTTGTATGCAAAGCCTTCAGCTTGATCATTTTTGTGTTCCCACACCCGCTTGATCAGGTCGCTGGTTACTCCGGTATAAAGGGTGCCGTTTCTTTGGCTTGTGAGGATGTATACACAGGGTTGCCTCATTTCGCCCTCCTGGATTCCCGCCTTCGCGGGAATGACGTGGGTTGAAGTATTGGTGAAGACTTGCCTGGACTCTCGCC
>PCTK01000024.1:0-147 GCA_002786505.1 Nitrospinae bacterium CG22_combo_CG10-13_8_21_14_all_47_10
CAATTGAAAATTAAACTTCTTGCGGTGAATCACTCATCTGTGTTCGTGATGTCCTCTTCATTAGCATTCGTGCCCCGAAGGGGTAACATCTGTGGTTCAAAAGGTTTTCGGGATTAAATCGTTACGGGCGAGGCGGGTTGCAGGTGG
>PCTK01000024.1:166-1124 GCA_002786505.1 Nitrospinae bacterium CG22_combo_CG10-13_8_21_14_all_47_10
AAATTTCTTCGGGCGCGATCATTTGCGCGACTTCCAGAACATTCTGATAGCCTTCAAGGTGGTTGTTGGCAACGGGCAGAAGTATGAAATCGTAATGTTCGCTCCTCAGTTGATCTACCAAATCGTTGGGAATTGATTCGGCTGAAAAAAATCCCGTGCCGTAAGAATAGATTTGATTGAGCTCTTCCATATCCTCCATGTCTTTGGTGGAAACATTCTGTCCGAGTAGATCGACCTGCGCCTTGGTGTTTAAATTTTCAAGGATCAGGCGGATCATCCAGTTTCTGACATTTCTGAGCACCAGAATTTTGGAGCCATCCGGAATGGCTTTGAAAGAAGATTGGGCGTTGTTTGAAAAATTTTGTGATTGAACTTTCTCTTTTCCCATATCAAAAGCAGACAGGGCTTTGTTGAAGTTTTTCCGGATTTCGTCAGCAGGGTAATGCGGGTAGTGGACCACAACCTGACCGTTGCCATCGAACCCTTCCCAGTTTGTCGAGGGGGAAAGTAGGGATTGTTCTATACAAGAATTGTAGAAGTCTGTTCCTGGTTGAGGCGTATTGATAGAAACCTGTATTTCATCGAGCCATCCTTTGGAAGCCATTTCATAGACCAGGTCCACTGTTTTCTGGTCTTCTTCCTGACTGGAGCCGAGCCCGCCGATGCTGATGGTTCCATAAAACAGCATGCCCAGACTTTTGCCAAATTTAACCATGGCGCGAAGTTTATCCAGATCGTGTTTTTTGCCGAGAGTCATTTTTTCCGCGACCTTGTCGCTACCCGTTTCAATCCCGAAACGGATTTTGTAATACCCGGCGGCGCGCATTTCTGCCAGGGCCTCCTCATCCAGGGAAGCGTACTCGCACATGGCTTCGTACTTGAGGTGATCCAGTTCGGCAGAGCGAATTGCCCTGGCCAGGGAGATGTTGAAACTTTTTTTAATGTTGTGGACTTCTTC
>PCTK01000024.1:1144-16464 GCA_002786505.1 Nitrospinae bacterium CG22_combo_CG10-13_8_21_14_all_47_10
TTTCCGGGTATTTCCCGTGCAAGGTGCGGATCTCTTCAACAACGCTGTCAACGTTTCTCGGGCGCCAGTTCAGTTCATCATAATAGAGCGTGGCCGCGGCGCAGAAATTACAACGGCGCGGACAACCTCTTGAACCGTACATCTGGATCTGTTTGTAGCGGCAGTTGGGTTCGTGATAATCAATGCGGCTCACATCATCATCTTCAGGAAAAGGCAGAGCGTTGATGTCGATCAGTTTGCCCCGGGCATTGGGATGAACACCGGCAAGCTTTCCGGAGTCCTTTCCCTGGATCAGGTCAAGAACTGTAAACTCATATTCGCCTATGCAAACGTGGTCTGCGACTTTCAGGATATCTTCGGGGTGGGCCATCGGGTGCTGACCGGTAAACACCAGTTTGGTTCCAAAAGTTTCCTTGAGTGCAGAGGCAAGGCGAAGATCTTCACGAATGGTCCGGGTTGAACTTTCCATGATGAGCCAGTCGGGTTTTTCCGCGCTGGCATGTTTGAAATAGGTTTCGAAATCCCAGGCATGCAACACCCCATCCATGAATTTTACGTTATGGTTGGTTTCCCGTTTCAAAAGAGAAGAGGTGTAGGCCAGTTCCCAGGGATAGTATCCGCAATTGGTGAAGTTCTTCACACCCAGAGACCAGCGCGACGGAACATGGACCATGTGATAACCATCCTGGTCGATTCCTACAGAATTGGCGACAATGATGTTCATGGTTTTCATCAGGCTGTGGCTTTGTTCGATTCCTGTACCGATGGATAAGGCTTGGGGACAACAGAGGGTGCTTTCTTGCCAAACAGTTTGCGGAATCCCCATTCTCCGATCAATGCCAGTGTAATGATGAAACAAAGCAGGGCGGTGGCGGCATAATTGACACTCAGCCAGAAGAAGGTGGTTTTTTCCATGATGGATTTGCGCATTGCCTTGGCAGGGTCGAGTTGGACAAAAGTTCCTCGAGGGTTGTAGCCCCTTACTTCTTTGGCCTTGGCCGCACAGGCCAAACGATCGATATTGGCGTAACCCAACCCGTGGTCAATATTGTAAAGGGAGACGGCAAGATCAAACTTTTTTTCCCGCAGGCGCGCGATGTTTGCCATGCCGTAGCTGGAGACAGTCATTCTGCGCTGATCGGGAACGGTGAACACCTCATCCACCAGGGGGTCTTGCGCGACCGCTTCCTGTGCTGACTGCGGAGCGAGGACGGTGATTCTGCAGTTGGGGAATTCTTCCCTCAGGGAAAGCAGGGTCTGATTTAGAATCCGTGTGGCAGAACGAATAACCAGAATATTCATTTGGTTTTCCTGTGTATCCATAGATTATCCGGGAATGTGGGCGCGGCCAAAGTCGCCTGGGTTTTCCAGGTCAAATACTTTGCCTTCGACGTTAACGGCGACCAGCTTTTTAATTCCAGAACGTTTGGCGATGGCCTTGACTTCGGAATAGCCGTTCCCGGAAATATTATTAAAAGGGATCACGCCCAGCGAAAACGATTTCTTTTTCAACTGGCCCATCAAACTTTCGGGGAACGTTTTCTGATTGAAATGCGAGTCCCCATAAAGGAGCACTTCATGGACGTGCGGGTTTTTCCTCAGTTCCTGTTCGACTCCGGTTTGCGCGAGAACGGTGACATCTTTCTTGAACTGGTTGTGGATGGAGCTCACAACATCGTTGATCTGCTTCATCCTTGAACTGCGGAAAAGAAGGATCTCGCCGTTGGAATTGAGTTCCAGGTTTTTAAAGTTGTCCTTGGCGGTGGCATTGTAGCGCTGGTTGAAGCCTATTTCATAGAGTTTCTCCGCTTCCCTGAAATTGGCCATGATTTTTTCAGCGGGGTATTCCGGGCGGTTGACCACGACATGGTTTCCCCCATCAAAATGTTTCCAGTCCACATCCTTGAGGTAGCCCTGTTCTTTCATGCGATTGAAGAATGGGGTGCCCGGTTGCGGGGTGCTGATGGAAAGCTGGAACCGCCACAGCAGACCACGATCAAGAAGCTCATGAATGAGGTCGAGAGTTTTTTTGTCGCAATCATCGGTGGAGCCTTCTCCGCCGAAGGTAAAAGTTCCATAGAATTTCAGGCCGATGCCGGTGCCATGTTTCATGAGTTGTTTGAGCTTGGGAACATTGAATTTCCTTTGCAGTTCCATTCCACGCGCCGCATGTTCGCCGGCTGTTTCTATGCCAAGCCGAACCATGTAATAGCCGGCGCTTTTCATATTGTCGAGGACTTCTTCGTCCATGGGCCATTGACCGCACATGACGTCATACTTCAGGTCGTCGAGTCCGTTTTCGCGGATTGCTTTGGTCAATTCAAGGATATACTTCTTGCTTCCGTTATGAACCTCTTCATCAAAAAAGATTCCTTCCAGATGTGGATATTTGGCGCGCAGGGTCTGCAATTCGTGGACCACATTTTCCGGGTTTCTCGGTCGCCAGTTCGGACGCTGGTATGAAATGTTTCCGCATACGCAGAAGGTGCAGGACAAGGGACAGCCTCTGGAAGCATAAGCCTGGATTTCCAGATATTCGCTGGAAGGCTCGCCGGGCATTCCATAATGCAGGCGTGAGACATCATCATCCTCAGGAAGTGGCAGGTCGTTCACATCAAGCGGGGGCCTGATGTTGGTGTTGGGCCAAAGCCCCATAATGGAGGCAAGGTCCTTGCCTTGAAGGATGTCACGCACAACCAATTCATACTCCCGCAAGACGACATGGTCGGCATACTCGCTCACCTCTTCAGGAAAAGTAGTGGGATGGGGTCCACAAAAAATCAGCTTTGTCCCGAACCTTTTTTTAATTTCCTTGCCGAACCTGCTGTCGGCGTCGATGGTGCGCGTGGCGCAGTCCATGACCAGATAATCCGGGGCGAATTCAGAGATTTTTTCTACGAACGTATCGTGATCCCATTTTTCCAGGCACCCATCAAAAAACTTAACTTCGTGGTCAGTGTCCCGCTTCAGGATTGAGGAACAATAAGCCAACTGCCAAGGGTAATAAGTGAAAATGTTGTGGTCTTTAGTGCTGTTGGTCCAGCGACTGGGGGAGTGGATCATGGCATACCCGTCGGCATCAATTCCAACAGAATTACAAACGGCTACTTTCATAGATTTCCTCTACTAGGCGTACAATATTTTTGTTATAGGCTCAATGGATGTTTCCACTTGCGTGGGAAGCAATGAGCAAGGACTCGTTAAGCCGGGAAAAACGGGTGCTAGCAGTAAAAAGCTATTGCCAGATGTCTGCGGAGGCTCCCCGCTCTTTTTCCGGAACCGAAAACGGGCGCACCTGACGAAAAGAGTCTAAAGCTCATAACGGTTGAAATCAATTAAAACTTTAACAATAAAGGCTTTGGCGGGATTCTTCCCGGTTGATTTGTTGGGCCTCATTTGAGGTCGGGAGAATTAGGGAAAGGCTTATGCCTTTTGGGATTCGCCTTGACAAGAGTTGGTGGACTTGTAAAGATATCGCCCCACTAGCGTTCATGAACAAGGACTCGGTAATTCGGGAACAACGGGTGCTGGCAGTAAAAGCTATTGCCAGTTTCCTGCGGAGGTTCTCCACGTGTTCAATTTTGACGGAAGAATTGGTAATCCCCTTTAAGGAGAATAGAATGGTTGACGAATCAGCGGCAGAAAAGAACCCTGGATCAGGGTTTTTCGCCCGGCTGAAATCCGGATTGGCAAAGACCCGCTCAAGTCTGGCGGGAGGGTTTGACAACATTGTCCATGGCAGGGCGAAAGTCGGGCCGGAGTTATTGGAAGAGCTTGAAGAATCCCTTCTCATTGCCGATGTGGGCATGCAGGTGACCTCATACATTCTGGAAGATTTGAAAAAAGATGTTTCCCAGAACCGGATTCGTGAAAACAAGGAAGTGCTGGAACAATTAAAACTGCGTATGACCCATGTTTTGTCGCAAAACCAGAAGCCTCTGGCACTTTCGGAACACAAGCCTTTTGTGATACTGGCTGTCGGCGTGAATGGTTCGGGTAAAACCACGACCATTGGAAAGCTGGCCAGGCATTGGAAGCAGGAGGGCAAAAATGTTCTGCTGGCGGCCGGGGATACATTCCGGGCGGCGGCTATTGACCAGTTACAGGTCTGGGCGAAGCGGTCAGACATTCCCTGCATCAGCCAGAAGAGTGGCGCTGATCCTTCTGCTGTTGCTTATGATGCGGTTCAGGCTGGCGTGGCTCGTGATGTGGATTTGGTCATCATCGACACGGCGGGGAGGTTGCAAACCAATACCAACCTGATGGAAGAATTGAAAAAAATAAAACGGGTGATTGGAAAAGTTCTTCCGGGTGCACCGCATGAAACCTTGCTGGTTCTGGATGCGACCATCGGGCAAAACAGCATATCCCAGGCGCGGCTATTTAATGAAGCGCTGAATGTAGATGGGGTAGTGATGACCAAACTGGATGGAACTGCCAAGGGGGGAGTGCTGTTTAATATTTCTGGCGAGCTTAAACTCCCGGTCCGGTTTATAGGAGTTGGGGAGAAGCCGGAAGATTTACAGGAGTTTATTCCGGAAAAATTTGTGGAAGCGTTAATCCCCGGTTAAGGCTTCCGGGTAATCGTCGTCATACTGCACGGAGTTTTTCTGGTTTGTTCTTTCCAGTTCCTCAAACTGTTTTTGTACAATATAGCGGTGAATCAGGTCGCGATCCTCGTCTTTCATGCCTTCAAAGAAACGAAACCGGAAAAGATCACCTTCCTCATCCCCTTTTTGGACCGAGACCAGGAAAACTTCTGTTTTGATGATACGGGGTTCTTCCAAAGGCAGGGCAAACAGGGCTGTGATAGGTTGCTTGCCGTGAATTCGGGTGACCCCTTTAATGCGACAACCGAACCCGCTGGCGCTCAGGTCGCTGATGGTTGTGCAAAACACCCGTTCATCTTCCATGGTAAGGCAAAGGTCGAGGGTGTTCCGGCTGTCTGTCATAAGTCGGTAGAAGTCCCTGCGGTCCACATCGGGGTCGACAGGCATTTCTCTGGATTTCCAGCGAAAAATCTTCTTAAGCCAACGTGCAACAGGTTTGTGGGCCGACTCTGACTTTATACCGGGATCAAACTTACTCACCATGAACCAACCTTCCTTTCGCCAAACGCAGGGTCACAAAAGACTTGTTTCAATAAGTGTCGGCAATTTTGACAAAGAGCTTTAGCCTTGATTTTGTGGGAAAAGTGAAATTTATAAGAGAAACACTTCTCATATCGGAGCCAGGAAAAAGTTGAGGGTTATGCATGGATTCCTGGTAATTTGCAGAAACTTGCCGGGAAATTTAAACGGTAGGCAGGAATGGGGCGCTGTCACCGATAGACTACGAAAGAGGGCAAATTTTGAAGGCGCAGGGTGTCTGGGAAATCAGGGGCGTATCATAATTTATTTCTTTGTATTATAGCGGAAGCGGCTTTTTGGATGGGGAGAGGTGAAGGAGAAAAAATGGAGGCACCGGGCGGATTCGAACCGCCGATAGAGATTTTGCAGACCTCTGCCTTACCACTTGGCGACGGTGCCCTGCTTGGTTGTAAAGATGGGAAAAATGGAGCGGGAGAAGGGGTTCGAACCCTCGACTTCAACCTTGGCAAGGTTGCACTCTACCACTGAGTTACTCCCGCAACTATTTTTGTCTGGGATGGAATACCCGAGACCAATTATATTTCCTCATCCGGGATTGTCAATTTCTATTTTTTCTTCTATTTTTTGAAAAACTTTGCCTCGGTCCCTTCGATCAGGCGAAGAATGTTGCCATAATGCCTTTGTACAGTGAGTAAACCGACTATGACCGCAAGGTAAATATAGGGTGGTGGAAGCTCAAAAAAAAATGCAAACAGGGGCAGGGAAATCGCCGCCATGATTGATCCAATGGAAACATAGCCCGAAGTCCATAAGCCAACGGAAAACACCCCGACCGAGCATAAAGTGGCCCAGGGCATGATATATGAGAACAGGCCCAGGCTGGTTGCAACCCCTTTGCCGCCCTTGAATTTCAGAAAGACGGAGTAAAGGTGGCCGAGAAAAACCATAAGCCCGGCCAGTGCAATCAGCATTGGTTTCTCGTACAGCGCTCCGGCACCAAAAACTACGATGAATCCTTTCAGAACATCTCCAATCAGGGTCAGTAGCCCGGCTTTTTTACCCAGCACCCTGGCTACGTTGGTGGCGCCGATATTGCCGCTACCGTGCTCGCGGATGTCCAGATGTTGGGCTCGTGCCAGCACAACGCCAAAAGGAATTGAGCCGATTAAATATGAGACCAGACACAGGACTAAAATTTCAGTCAGCATAATGGAAGGTTATTTTGTCTCGTCCACCCATGATTCGCTTTGCAGTTTGGACTTTAATTTTAATTTGGCCCTTTTTTCGATTTGCCGCACCCGCTCGCGGGAAAGGCCAATCTCTTTGCCAATCTCCTCTAGTGTTTTTACGTCGTCAAAAAAACCGAAACGCATTTTGAGGATCACGGCCTCCCTTTCTGAGAGGTCTTCCAGTAACTGGTCAACCTTTTCGCTGAGCGATGCCTGCATAAGCTGGTCGTCGTAGGGGATGAATTCCTGGTTCTCAAGTAGATCAAGATAAGGCGTGTCTTCATTATCTTTTAACGGCGAATCGAGCGAAAGATGGGTCCGGTAGGCGCGCATGATAGAGTTGACTTCCTCGTCTCCATACCCCAGGCTCCTTGCCAGTTCGGATTGAGTCGGTTCGCGCTCCAGATCCTGCACCATCTGCTGGCTCTTTTTGTTGATCTTGAGGACCTTTCCCGCCTGCTTGACAGGGAGTTTGACCGTGCCGGACTGTTCGGCGAGGGAATGCATGATGGCCTGCTTGATCCACCATACGGCATAGGTGATGAATTTAACATTCCTGGAAACATCAAAGCGTTTGGCGGCCTGGATCAATCCAATATTCCCCTCTTCGATCAAGTCCTGGAGAGGGATGCCCAGCCCCCGGTACTTGTTAGCCACGGTCACTACATATTTTAAATTTCTCCGTACCATTTCCTGGATGGCTTTAGGGTCCCCGGCTTTAATGGATTTCGCCAGCTTGATTTCCTCTTCCCTGGTGAGAATCTTGATTCTACTGATCTCCTCCATGTACTGGTTTAACGGGTCATGGTTAGTTCCTTTGTCCGTCGCGGGGAAGGAACGCTTTGCTTTTTCCGGTTTGCGTTTAGGATTTTTAGGCATAATTTTTCAGATTCAGCGCAGGGTTTTCAAGCGAAGCCGTGCTTCTTTTGCGAACTTGCTTTGAGGAGAGCTTTGAATGACTTTTTTATAATAAGCGGCCGCCTCGGAAAAATTTTGTTCATGATAATAGGATTCACCTAACAGGAATTCTGCTTCCAGACCATACGCATGATTGGGATATTCCGCTTTCAACCGCTTGAGTCTTTGGATGGCCGACTGGAAAGAACCGGTGCGATAATAAAACTTCCCGATTTCAAACATGTTTTGCGCCAGAATATCCAGGCACTGGGTAATTTTCAAGTTAGCTTCTTTTGCATAAGAACTTTTTGGGAAGTCCTGTATGAAGCGACGAAAGCCTTCCAGCGCTGAATTAACCGGCGACAAATCCCGGGAAGCCAAATCGGTCAGCTTGAAATTTGACATGGCTTTATAAAAGTGAGCCCGATCCACAAACTGGTGGGCGGGGTAAAGGTCCGTGAATTTCTGGTAATGGAACCTGGCCTCTTCATATTCATTTTCCCTGAAATGAATGTCTGCGAGCAACATCGTGGCCGCTATCCGCTCCTTACTGTCTGGATAATCTTCCATCAACAGTTGGATTTTAGCTTTGGCTTCTTCGGAATCTTTCTTTTTCGCAAGTTGCTTGCTTTGTTGCAATAATTGCCTTGCGGAATAGCTTTTCTCTTTTTTTGTAGTTGCACATCCGGAAAAAAATGCCAGTACGCAAACCCAGGTGAAAAAAGATACGTATTTTGAGGAAAGGCTAAATGGTAACATTATGCTCTTTGATGATTGTAGAATGTGTTCAAATATATACTAAAAAACCTTATGTTTAAAGAGCTTAATCGTTTTCTGGGACGTTAAAGCTCCTTGCTTATCCAGAAAACTTCGTGCTATAACTTCTACAATGCCCACTCTTTAAGATGGGGAACTTCCTCGAAGAAAACTGCTGTCATCATGAAACGAATTATCAAAATTGGATTGTTAAGCTTGCTGGGGTTCCCGGGGCTTGCCTTTGCCGCGGAAACGGCCTCCACAGACTCATGGAAACTGCTTTCCATTTTTGAAAAAGGCGGGATCATGATGTATCCCATTCTTTTTAGTTCCGTTTTAATGCTGGGGATTGCCATAGAGCGTATTTATAACCTGAGAAGGAAGAACGTTATTAACTCCGCCTTTCTCCAGAATGTTCGGAACCAGTGGGATTGGAAGGATATACAAAAAACCCTGCAGTTGTGTAACTCTTACGACAATTCGCTTTCGAGGATTTTAAAAGTCGGGCTATTGCGGGTAGGGGGAAAGCTTGATGAAATTGAAAGGGCGATTGAAGGGGCGGGTCAGCATGAAGCGTCTCTGATGAACTCGAACCTCAGAGTGCTGGGTGCAGTGGCAAATATAACTCCGATGATGGGTCTTTTGGGAACCGTGTTCGGAATGATCAAAGCCTTCAATGTGATTTCTCTCAGTGGGACCGGTAACCCCGGCCTTGTGGCCAGCGGTATATCCGAGGCGTTGATCACAACCGCGGCAGGAATGGTGGTGGGCATCCCGGCTTTGGCCCTGTACCACTACTTTCGGGGAAAAATAGATCGTTATGTTTTTGAGATGGAAGAAATCTCCTTTCAACTCATTGAAGAGCTTTCCTACGATGGCATCCAAAAGTCTAAACCAGCGCCGCCCAGGGAAAAACCTAAAAGGGCATCAAGCGTTGGTTGATCGGGGCCTTTCCGTTTAAAAGGAATTCACCATGCGATTCAGAAGAGAAGAAGAAGATAATTTTGCGTTCGACATGACGCCCATGATTGATGTGGTGTTCCTTCTCATTATTTTTTTCATGGTGTCCACGGTGTTTGTGGACTTCAGTAGAAAGATGGATATTAACCTGCCGACTTCCAAGTCTTCTGTCCTTGATGAAAGCGCCAAAACCCTGGAGGTTGAAATGTCGGGGGACAAAAAAATATTTCTCGGGGGCAAGCCGTTAACGCTTCTGGGGTTGGAAACAACCCTTGAGAAAATGGAACTTCAGGACAAAAAACCAAGCGCTATCATCCGAGCCGATAAATCCCTCCCTTATGGTGATGTGATCCAGGTCATGGGCCTTTTGCAAAAAAAGGGCATTCCTGATATAAGCGTTGCGGTAAAATAGGGTATACTTGGTTACCTGTAACATTACAAACAGCGTCCGGTTTGTGGGTTTGAGCCGGACTCTTTACGTTTTAAGGAGATTTTGCATGGCAACCTACACAAAAGAAAAAGATGTTGAAACCACATTGGAAGATGACGCCTCTGCGCGGACTGCAATGCAGGAAGTATTTTCCAACACTGCCCGGTGGCCGTCTGGATTCGGCGGTTTCACCGCGGATGTGACGGCAAATTTAAATGGTGTTGAACAAAAGGGTACTGTGACGGTTAAAGGTCCCAAGGAAATCGAGACCGACATCAGCGAAGAAAAAGCCAAAGCCTTCATTACGGAAAATCTGGCTTCCATTGCCATGCACCGGGGTCCGCGTTCTTTTGACGAGTCAGATGGTAAGTACAAACTCAACTTCGGTGATGATGGCACGCACCCGTTGGGCAGAAAACTCATTATGGGCGGGGATGGTATGAGTTCGTTCTACCGTATCAAGGACGGTCGAATCCAGCAGATCAATCGGCAGACTCCGCGAATGTCATTTTCTATCAATGTTGAAGAGAGCCGGAAAAATCAGGACGGAAAATTCCTGACTCATAAATACTCCGTGTTCTATTTCAATCCGGAAACAAAGGGCCTGAAAGATGTGGAAAGCTATACAGATGAGTATACAAGAGTGGGTGAGGCTGACCTACCTGAACAGCGCCGCATTATCAACTGCGAAGACGGTGCGGTCTCCGTTTCTACCATGACGCTGAGCAACCATAAACTTCTGTAGACCAGTATGAGCTGGCATGGATGAAACTTTCATCCGTGCCAGCTTGAAGCCTGCCTGATAATCAAAGCAACCCCCCTCCGTCCCCCTTGTCAGGGGACCTTTGCATAAAGGTGGTTCTGTATTGAGAAAAAGCGAGATCCTTCTTCGCCAAGGCTCATCAGGATGACAATAGAATGGTTTCTGCATGTCATTCTGAGCGTAAGCGAAGAATCTCCCGGCGTTATGCAAAGGTCTCATCATACAAGGGAAAGGTTAAAACCAAATACCATCCAAAACCCAATTTCCCTCTAAAGGGACGCATCTTTCACCTGCGCGCCATTTTCTACCGCGACTCCTTTGCCGATAATAGAATTCTGTATGGTGGCACCGGAACCGATGGTTGCTCCTTCCCAGAGAATTGAATTTTCTATTACTGCGCCGGAACGAACCCGGCACCTATTCCCCAGCACTGCATGAGGGCCTATTTGTGCATCGTTGGAGATTTCGCAACCTTTTCCAATATGGACGGGTGGCACAACCAGAGAACCTTCGGGATTTCTGGACGGCAAGGTTTTTAACCCCAGTTTGCCATCAAGCGCATCGGCCTGCGCCTGAATATAGGTTTCTCGTGTTCCCATATCGATCCAGTATTTATCATGCAGGTATCCGTAAACGGGAAGACCGTCTTCGATCATAGCCGGGAAAACATCTTCCGTCGTGCCAAAGAATTTGTCGGCCGGAATGCGGGAGAATATTTCCGGCTCCATGATTTGAATTCCGGTGAACATGACCCGTTGTGCTGTTGCCGGAGGATGCTTGATGAATGCACTCACAAAACGTGTGATGCGCCCATCATTGCCCAGCTCAATGGGATTGTATTTTTGCGGTTCCGCATCCTGTCGAACCACCAGCGTCAGACAGGAGTTTTTTTCTTTATGGAATTTTAAAACCTTTTCGAGATTAATATCTGCGAGCACGTCACTGTTCATCACCAGAAAGGTTCCTTTTTCAAGGAAGGACTGGGCCTTTTTGAGTCCACCAGCGGTTCCGAGAATTTCTTTTTCTTTGGAAAACTGCAGGCGCACGCCGAAACTTTCACCGTCCCCGAAATGTTCGACAATCTTTTCGGGCAGGTGATGTACATTAACGATGATGTCCTGAATGCCCTGCGAACTTAAAAAGTTCAGCGTGTGTTCGAGAAGAGGCCTGTTTAAAACCGGGAACAGGGGTTTGGGGAGGCCCAGCGTGAGGGGTTTGAGACGGGTGCCGAAGCCTGCCGCCAGTATCATGGCCCTCATTTTTTTTGCGCCATTGCCTTGAGTGACTCGGTGAAGGGAGGACGGGCGATTCCCTCTTCGGTGATGATGGCCGTGACCAATTTGTTGGGGGTGATGTCGAATGCGGGATGTGCCACTTCAATTCCTTCGGGTGCTATCCTTTTGTTGTTGATGTTTACCACTTCGTCCGCCGAACGTTCTTCTATGGGGATTTCATCCCCGGACTCCAGGGACAGGTCCAGAGTGGAGACCGGCGCGGCAACGTAAAATGGAATATTGTTTTCCTTGGCGAGTACCGCGACCATATAGGTGCCTATTTTGTTGGCGACATCGCCATTTCCCGCAATGCGGTCTGCCCCGACAACGACGAGGTCGATTTCCTGATTTTTCATGAAGAAACCGCACATATTATCAGTGATCAGCTTGACGGGGATGTTGTCCTCCTTGAGTTCCCAGGCGGTCAATCTTGCCCCCTGAAGGAAAGGCCGCGTTTCGTTAGCCAGCACGCGGATATTTTTTCCCGCGTTGATGGATGCCCGGATCACTCCCAGCGCAGTGCCGAAACCGGCTGTTGCCAAAGCCCCGGCGTTGCAGTGGGTCAAAATCACATTGCCGCTTTCAACAAGGGTCTGTCCATGCTGTCCCATGGCCTTGTTGATGCTTATATCTTCGGTCAGGATGTTGAGGGCTTCTTCTTTCAATCGGGCTTTGAGTTCGGGGACAGGAAGGTTTTTGGATTCTCTCGCGACCCGCTTCATACGATGGATGGCCCAGGAGAGATTCACAGCGGTAGGTCTTGACTTGCCAAGATGGTCGCATTGTTTTTCCATCGCACCGTAAAACTCGTCAAAACTGGAAGCTGTGATCGTATCGGCTCCCAGACTGACTCCCATAGCCGCGGCGACCCCAATGGCTGGCGCTCCCCGGATAATCATGGTTTTGATGGCATGCCCGACCTCTTCAATGGTCGTGCAATCTACAAAAATTTTCTCTGCCGGGAGGCGAGTTTGATCAATCATCCTCACCACTCCGTTTACATACTCAATGGTTTTAATCATGATTGGTTTTCGTTAAAAAGGTTGGGGATTTTAGTGATTAACTTATCTCGAAAAACGGATTCATCCATTCCGCTGATTTCGATGGTTTTATTTTTATTGCTGAGTCCCGCTACGATACTGATTCTGGAAGGGCTCACCCCCAGCCATTTGGCCAGGAACTTTATGCAGGTTTTATTAGCGGCTCCGTCTACGGGTGGTGAGGTCAATCGAATTTTCAAGGAATTGTTATGAATCCCCGAAACTTCGTTCTGGGATGACCTGGGCTGAATGACGGCTGAGAACCGGATTCCATTTTCGCAGGGATTAATCCTGAACTGAGTTTCCGGCATTACCGTTTTGAGTTCCCGCTTTAAATTTGTTTAAATGCTCCACCGCAGTGGCCCGGATATTATTCATCAGTTGTTGTTTCTGTTGTTGTAATTTCCGGATCTCTTCCTGTAGGGAGTCCAGTTCTTTAGCGGCATTTGTTTTATGTTGTTCAGCGTGTTGTTTTGCAGTGTTGATGATTTTTTTTGCTTTCTCCTTCAACATTTCAGGAGTCAGATGTGAAAACGCGCCATTGCCGTTCGACTGATCTGATTTTTTCAACTCTGCAATCAGTTGGTTTTTTTCCGCGAGTTCTTTCCGCAGTGCGTGTAATTCCTTTTCCACTTCGGGTGAGGTTTTCGTTGCCAGTTGGGAAAGTTCGTCCAGACTTTGTTTGAGTTCCTTGATTTCCTCGTTTTTGAAATCAATCTGCCGGTCTTTATCCTTGAGGTCTTTGGCCATGGCTTTAAAGTCATCGGCTACAAGATGGAGAAAGGTGTCGACTTCCTGCTTGTTATAGCCACGGAACTTATCGTGGAAGCATTGCTCTAAAATGTCAAGGTAGGTCAGACGCATATTAGATTACTGCAGTCTCAGAGCCAAGGCCCCCAGCGACTGGACCACAAAACTTTGAAGGAAAACAATTACCAGAAGGACAATGATCGGCGAAAAATCAATTCCAATTCCAGACATGGGGATTAATTGCCGTACTCGAAGCAAAACAGGTTCTGTGATACTGTATAAAAACTGGACGATGGGATTATACGGGTCCGGGTTTACCCACGATAACAGGGCGCGGATAATAATGATCCACATATAAAGCTGTAAAATAATATTTAGGACCTGAGCGGTCGCTTGTAGTAAATTTCCTAGAATAAACACGAAGTATGGGGTATTGGTTTTCCCCGGAAATTCCGTTTGGAACGCTGGGAAAAATCATTGCTAACTACTGGCACACCCCCTAAAATATCTGAAAACTCCTTTATTGTCAATGAGAAGAGCTCCTGCCAGTGCAGGCTCCAACAGGGATTAACTGAGCTTATGAAGCGGACAAAAATTAAAGACCTCCTCCATGGAGAGGAGGGAGAGGTGCTGGTTAAGGGGTGGGTGAGAACTCGTCGCGACTCCAAGGGTGGTTTTTCCTTTCTGGAGATCAATGATGGTTCCTGCTTTGCTAATATTCAGGTGGTGGCGGAACACACTCTTCCTGATTACTCTGCCAATGGAAAACAGATGACCACTGGAAGTTGCGTCTCGATACGCGGAAATCTGGTCGCGTCACAAGGCAAAGGTCAGGCCAAGGAAATCCAGGCAACGGAAATCGAGGTTTATGGTCCGGCTCCCGTCGAGACTTATCCTCTGCAAAAGAAGAAGCATTCCTTCGAGTTTTTGCGTGAGATTGCCCACCTTCGCCCGCGAACCAATACTTTTGGCGCGGTCATGCGGGTACGCAACCGACTGGCTTTTGCCATCCATCAATTTTTTCAGGACAAGGGTTTTCTTTACCTGAACACGCCTATTGTGACCACCAGCGATTGCGAAGGGGCAGGGGAGATGTTTCAAGTGACGACTCTGGACCTTTCCAACCCTCCCAGGGTGGACGGAAAAATTGACTATTCAAAGGATTTCTTCGGTGAGAGAACCTCGCTCACAGTCAGCGGACAACTTGAAGGTGAAATTTACGCCATGGCTCTTTCAGAAGTTTATACGTTTGGTCCCACTTTTCGCGCGGAAAATTCCAACACCAGTCGGCACCTTGCTGAATTCTGGATGGTGGAGCCGGAAATGGCCTTTTATGACCTGGATGACGATATGGAACTTGCGGAAGAATTCATCAAATATTTATTGTCGGATGTGATGGAACATTGCGCCGAAGATATGGAATTTTTTAACAAGCGGATAGACACTACCATTCTCGATACTCTCAGAAATATTACCGACAAAGAATTTGAGAGGTTGACCTATACCGATGCCATTCACCAATTACAAAAATCAACCGAAACCTTTACTTATCCCGTTGAGTGGGGCTTTGCTTTGCAGGCTGAGCACGAGCGTTATCTCACGGAGAAGGTTTTCAAAAAACCGATCATTGTTTTCAACTACCCGGAGCAGATTAAATCGTTTTATATGAAACTCAATGAGTGTGGTGAAACCGTGCGGGCCATGGATGTGCTTTTGCCTAACCTTGGGGAAATCATTGGCGGTAGTCAGCGGGAAGAAAACTATGATGTATTGTTGAAACGGATGCGGGACAAAGAACTCGACCCGGAAGAATACTGGTGGTATCTGGATTTGCGAAAATTTGGCTCGGCACCTCACTCAGGATTCGGGCTCGGATTCGAACGGTTGGTCCAGTTCGTCACTGGCATGGAAAACATCCGCGATGTGATCCCTTTCCCCAGGACTCCAAAACACGCCAAATTCTAACCGGCGAGCCGTCGGAGGCGAATGCAATACCCCTGGTGAGCAAGGAAAAGCCTCGGCTCGCCGTGGAGGCAACGAAAAGTTTGCTCGCCTCAACCCCTGTCATCCCCATCAACCTACGTCATTCCAGCGCAGGCGGGAATCCAGAAATCAAATCAGGGTTTCGCTC